>JBATMM010000141.1:0-2425 GCA_049289835.1 Saprospiraceae bacterium
AAATACCTGTGCAACCAGATATTCATATTCGCACTGAAAATAAATCTATGGAAGAATCATTTTCAGAATTGTATGATCAGGTTTTACCTTTAATTAAATGGTGAACTTCAGAAATAATGATGGAGTCAAATCTATGGCAGACGCAGTCTGCCTGTCACAGATTAATTTATTTGCCTCAGATACAATATATGGATTTGAAGTTACAAACTTCAAATAGCGGGACGTATGGCAGACGCAGTCTACTTATCACAGATTAATTTATTTGCCACAGATACAATATATGGATTTGAAGTTACAAACTTCAAATAACGGATGCCGAAAAGCATAAACTTATAAACCTATAAACTTCAAAAATTAATCACCGGGAATAAATGAAGTACTATCTAAATCACCTGGAAGAACTGGAATCCGAATCCATTTTCATTCTGCGTGAAGTAGCTGCGCAATTTGAAAATCCGGTCATCTTGTTTTCAGGAGGAAAGGATAGTATCCTCATGGTATATCTTGCCATTAAGGCCTTTTATCCGGCCAAAGTTCCTTTTCCGTTATTGCATATCGACACAGGGCACAATTTTCCGGAGACGATGGAGTACAGGGACTGGCTCGTGAAAGAATATAATTTACGCCTGATCGTAGGATCAGTTCAGAAAGCAATTGATGAAGGAAAAATAAAAGAAGAACGTGGTTACAATGCAAGTCGTAATGCACTACAAACGTATGTTCTTCTTGATGAACTGGAAAAAGGAAAATACGACGCAGCTTTAGGCGGTGGCCGTCGTGATGAAGAAAAGGCAAGAGCCAAGGAAAGATTTTTCAGTCATCGTGATGAGTTCGGCCAATGGGATCCCAAAAATCAACGACCCGAACTATGGAATTTATTCAACGGCCGCAAACATTTAGGAGAGCACTTTAGAGTATTTCCGATAAGTAACTGGACTGAATTAGATGTTTGGCGCTATCTCGCTGCAGAAGAATTTCCATTGCCCAATTTATATTTCGCACACAAACGAAATGTCTTTGAACGTGATGGTGTATTACTTGCCGATAGCGAATACATCACCCGCAAGCCTGAAGAAATGGTTAATGAAGAAATGATCCGTTGCCGCACGATAGGTGATATGACCTGTACAGGTGTATGGCGTTCTGAAGCAGCATCAATCGATGAAATTATTCAGGAGGTAGCTACTTCCCGATTGACAGAACGAGGAGGACGGTCAGATGACAAAAGAAGTGAGACTTCGATGGAAGATCGCAAGAAACAAGGATATTTTAAAAAGGCTTATAAGCTTATGGGTTTATAGGCTTATAAGTTTATAGGGTTATTGGTTTAAATGCATAAGATGATAAACCATTAAGTAAATTAATAAATAAGCCCATAAACCAATAAGTCCATAAGCAAATAAGCCCATAAGCTAATAAACCAATAAGCCCATAAGCCATTAGAATAAGAGCCTAAAAGAATGAAGATTTAACTTGATTTTCATGAATAGTCCCTGTAAATTTAAACTGTTGAAAACCTATTACTTCACCTTTAAATTTACTCACCATGTTGAAATTCAAAACGTATTCATTCGAGACGCTGGATGTTTGGAAAGAAATAAGAATATTGTCACAGTCCACATACAAAGCAACAAACACTTTTCCTCCGGAAGAGAAATATGGTCTTGTTAGTCAAATGAGGAGAGCAATGATTTCTATTTCATCCAACATTGCAGAAGGATCATCAAGAAACTCACTTTTGGAACAAGCGCGGTATACTGAAATATCTTTTGGTAGCCTGATGGAACTACTGAGTCAGTCCATTGTCAGTTATGATCTAAAATTTATTTCAGAAGTGCAATTCGCAGAAATCAGGTCACATGTGGACAAAGTTGGACACATGCTAGACGGCCTTAAAAAATCGCAACTGAAAAGATTCTATGAACAGAAGAATTCAATTGCTAATTCCAAATCTCATCCAAAACGCTGAAATTCAAAATTCAATAAGACTATACACTTATAACCCCATAAGCTTATAAGCCTATAACCCCATAAGCCTAAACCAGGTATCCTCCAGCCCCCGAATATTAAATGACACAACAATTACTCAAACAAAACAGTCACTCCACAGAACTCCTCCGCTTCACAACGGCGGGATCCGTAGACGACGGTAAGTCCACACTCATCGGAAGATTGCTGTACGACAGTAAGTCTATTTTTCAAGACCAGTACGATGCCATTGAGGAAGTATCTAAACGAAGAGGTGAAGAAGGAATTAATCTGGCGCTTTTAACGGATGGTTTAAAAGCAGAACGCGAACAAGGCATCACGATTGATGTAGCCTACAGATACTTTTCAACACCCAAGCGTAAATTTATCATTGCGGATACTCCAGGACACATTCAATACACACGGAATATGGTCACAGGGGCGAGCACAGCAAATG
>JBATMM010000142.1:0-7253 GCA_049289835.1 Saprospiraceae bacterium
TATTCTGATTCAAGGGCTATTGATGAAGATATCGAAATTCAAAAACTATTTCAAAAGATGATTTTAGAAAAAGGTACAATCCGGATTTATAGTTTGAAAAACGGAGAAGGGAGTAAGGAGCAATAAGCAATTGACAATAGGCAATAGGCAATAGGCAATTGAAAATAGGCAATAGGCAAAAAAACAATAGAAAAAAAACAATAGGCAAAAATAAACAATAGGCAATAGGTAAAAAGCAAAAAGCAAAAAGCAAAAAGCAAAAAAATATTTTATCACTAAATAATTTTCATTTCAAATGGAAAATGTGCCAATCTATGCCAGCGCTTTGTTCGCACTCCTTACTTTCCTAACCGTCTTTCTTTTTTACAAGGCTTCAGGGAATGATAGAAAAACGTTGTTCATTCTATTAGGTTGGTTAGCCATACAGACAAAGATTTCGCTTAGCGGTTTTTATCAGGTGACCGGAACGATCCCCCCGAGAATTATTCTTATAGGTTTACCAGCCGTACTGTTTATAGCTGGCCTATTTATTACAGCAAAGGGAAGAGCTTATGTTGACCAATTAGATCTAAAGAAACTGACTTTACTTCATACTATTCGGGTGGCTGTCGAATTCGTTTTATTATGGCTATTCATCTATAAGGCGATACCACAGCGGATGACTTTTGAGGGATATAATTTTGATATCCTGGCTGGATTGACAGCACCCCTCATATATTATTTTGTTTTTGTAAAAATGATATTTAGCAGGAGATTCCTATTGGTATGGAATATTGCTTGTCTTTGTCTTTTAATCAATATCATCATCCAAGCCATATTTTCCACACCTACAGTATTTCAGCAATTCGCTTTTGATCAGCCTAACATTGCTATTCTTTACTTTCCTTTTGTGTGGTTGCCGTGTTGTGTAGTGCCACTTGTTTTCTTATCGCATCTTGCGGCGATCAGGCAATTAACGAGTAACGAGTAACGAGTAATGAATAACGAGTAACGAATAACGAGTAACGAATAACGAATAACGAATAACGAATAACGAATAACGAATTAAAGAAAAAATAAAAAATCGGAATAATATACTAACAAATTATTTTCAAGCTATGGGACTTTTTGAAAAAACTAAATCATCTTCGGGGCCATACAAGGATGAGTCAAGGAATCTGGTCTATGAACTTTTGTTCTGTGATGACATTGAATTGTATAAACGGAATACAGCCGGGAAGGATATTGCTCCATGGAATGTGCTATTTGCACCCAAACCAAATATTAAGGAATTGCAGAAAATGATCCTGGATGAAAACAATGAATCAAGGGTCAAACTTTTGGCCTACAAAAAATTACAACTCGCGGGTGAACGGATAGAAGAAAAGGAACTTCTGGGTGTAATTGTTGAGGTAGGCATGGAGGAAGGACTTGATGTACTGGCTTCCTTTCGTGATGGGACAGCACGTTACATTAATCATTCTGAGCGGATGTTAATTTGGGAAACGACAGATCAAACTTCTTCAGAGATCACTACGCAATTATTCCGGGACAGTGCCAATATCGTGCAACGAATCGGACCATGGAATAAGCCCAGACTTCCATACCCTGCTAAAGGAAAAGTGAGACTTACATTTTTGGTTTCTGACGGAATTTACTTTGGTGAGGGTGAGATTAATAGCTTCTTCAATGATCCGTTGGCAGCTCCTGCATTGCAGTCTGCAACATCTCTGATGCAGTATCTGACGAGCAAGGTGTGAGACGATGTGTATAGTGAATAGTGAAACGAAAATTCTTAAAAGCGATTTGTGTAACCAAGATGGATACGGGCTGCGCCGAAATCGATCGCCTTTCCATTCTGGGATCCGACTGCTGCCCGCATTCCGAAAATACCGGCTTTCGTTTCAAGGTTGATGCCGAAACCAAACCCATAGGGATTGTCCTGATATGGATTTTCTACATCGACATTTTTGATCAAAGCATAATCGGTGAATAAGGACACATAACTACCTCCTCCGATGATGAGTCGATACTCGGCAGTAAAAATGGAAAAATACTGAGCAAGAATAGATTCTTCATCAAACCCGCGAAGCCTTGCATATCCGCCAAGCCTGTATAATTCATTTGTAAATAGTTTGCTACCACTTTTTAGTATACCAGCATCCGCAGCAACAAGTAACGTTGATCTCGTACCCCAGGGAATAAAATATTGAACGACGCCTTCAAGTGAGACTCTCGATGAATTCGCACGCAGACTATCGTATAAGGTGCTGTAATTAAAATCCGGATCAATCTTAGTGAGGTCTTCGATCAGGCTATTTGGAACAACATGTTTTTGGCTAAATGAAGCATTTAATAAAACTGCATATCCTTTTCGCGGATTCAAATCGAAATCAAGCCTGTTGCGTGCAATGCCAAGTGTAAGACCTTTGATTCTTAAATCGACATATTCAGGCAAGTGCTTTGTACTAAGAATTTGATTTTTATTGATGGAAATAATATTGGTAGAATGTTGTGTTATACCACCTTTCACAAATTGAGTCCTTCCGAACGGTAATGAAATCCCTGCTTTCCATTTTATCTCACTATAGAGTGTATCATTTTTTAACAAATTAAAATCACCCTCTACTCCAAATGGTAAATCCAATAAATAAGGATAGCTCAGACTCAAATCCAGTTTCTGACTACGAGGACGAAGCTTTTCTAGATTAAGATACATGCGCTCCCCATGAAGCAACTGATTGATCAGATCCAGTTTGACATAACCATTAATTGTGATCGCCTTATTCGCGATTGTTGATGGCTGTAATCCAACCAGAAAATCGAAGGAACTTGCGTTTCGATTATTGAGATACGTCCTTATCGTTGCTTTTCCATCAACCAGAATTAATACAGGAGATGATACCTGACTTACAAATCTGAGGTTGTTGATTTGTTGCTGAAGATTTGCTAAAACTTCAGGTGTTACAGATTGGCCTCGTTTTAAGTCAATTGTTTTTTCCAGAAATTGATCCGATAGTCTGGCTGTTCCTTCCACTTCAATGGTATCAAGGGTAATTTTCAGTCCAGGATTAAAAAAGATTTCAGCCTGCAGAGAGTCATGCTGAAGACCTAATACTTCTAATCGATAATCTGCAAAAAGATAGCCTTCGGATTGTGCGTTTTTTAGAATATGATTCACATCTGACTTCCATGCATTAAAATCAACAAGATGTCCTGAAACATCAAGACCCTGAACCCACTGTGGAGGAAGGAACTCGAGGCCACGGAATGAAATCTTAGCCCAGTGGATTGGATGTCCGGGATCAATTGATGCATGAATACTATTTCCTTCGAATGTCCATTCATTGAGATCTGCCAGAAGATATCCTTCTCGGTGCAGGGTCTGGAACAAATTATTCCTGGCGAGAATCCAACTTATTGAATCCTGGGTTTTTGGCTGTATGTGAAGCCACTGGGATATTATTTTGTTTTCAGGTGCAGTGAGTTGAAGAGTGAATAGCTGACTATAGACAGGTTTAATCTGAAGCAAAATGATAAATGCCAATATGTGTTTCAGCATAATTGCTCAAATGTAATGACTGCAGTTGACCCCCTCCCCCCTGAAAGGGGGACTATAAGTAAAATCTAATTTTTGAAGTTGATATTACGGAATTCGGAAAGCAAATGAAGTGTTTTGGTTTAAGGAGTTACTTTTGACAATATGGCAGGCATCTATATCCATATTCCTTTTTGTAAAAAGGCATGTCACTATTGTGATTTTCATTTTTCAACTTCTTACCAGAAGAAGGATGAGATGATAGGGGCTATTGTTAAGGAAATAAAAATCCAAGCCGGTTATTTAGACAGTCAGGAAATTGGGACTATTTATTTTGGAGGTGGCACACCTTCAGCGGTTCCTCCTTCTGATATCAAAATGATTATGGATGCTATCGGGCATAACTTTAATATTTTGCCAGATGTTGAGATCACACTGGAAACGAATCCTGATGATATACGTAGGGAGATGCTTGATTCGTGGAGACAAATCGGGATTAACAGGCTTAGCATAGGTATTCAGGCGTTTCAGGAAGATTTATTAAAAGCATGGAACAGGAGTCATACATCTGAACAGGCGAAAGAAGCAATCGCTTTATCTCAAAAAGCCGGATTTCAAAATATTACAGCAGATCTTATTTATGGTGGGCAGGGTCTTTCAGATGAGGATTGGATTCAAAATGTGCAAACGCTTATTGATAGTGGAATCCCGCATATCTCAAGTTATGCATTGACAGTTGAGAAAGGAACTGCACTTGCGCATCAAATCACCACCGGTAAAGTAAATGCACCTGATGATGAACAAAGCAACAGACAATATTCGATATTACAATCCATGCTGAAGCTGAATGGATTTGAACAATATGAAGTCAGTAATTTTTCTAAACCTGGTTTGGAATCGAGACACAATATGAGTTATTGGTCAGGTGTGCATTACCTGGGAATAGGACCTTCTGCACATAGTTTCAATGGCGTGTCGAGACAATGGAATATTGCAAATAACATTAAATACATTCACTCTTTAGATGATGGTGTTATTCCATTTGAAAGAGAAATACTTACAGAGGAACAACGATACAATGAAATCGTGATGACTGGTTTGAGGACATCAAGGGGAATTGACATAGGAAGAGTGAAAAGAATCGGAGATCGATTTGAAAAATATATGAACGATGCCATTCACCATTTAAAATTGGAAGAAAAACTATTCAAAAATGAATTCGGGAACTTGATATTGAAGCCGGAGTATTATTTTTTTGCAGATGGGATTGCGGCGGAGATGTTTTATTCCCCTGGTTTACCCCCTGCCCCCTGATGCTTCGACTTTCTTTCGCTCAACCTCGGGCTACAGCTCAGCAACCGGGGGAATTGTTTTTGAAAGTATCGCAAGAAGTTTTAATGCAGCTTCTGCGATCACTGTACTCTTTGCCCCCTGCCCCCTAATGCTTCGACATTCTTTCGCTCAACCTCGGGCTACAGCTCAGCAACCGGTTAAATAATTTTACTTAGTATCTCAAGAAGGTTTATTGCAGCTTCTGCGATCACTGTCCCTTTGCCCCCTGCCCCCTAAAGGGGGTAAAAAGTATTGCTTAAGATTTCAAGAAGTTTTATTGCAGCTTCTGCTATCACAGTACCAGGTCCAAAGATTGCGGCTACTCCTTGATGTTTCAATAGTTCATGATCCTGTTCAGGGATAATACCGCCGACAACAACAAGAATATCTTTTCGGCCCAGAAATTCCAGTGCTTTGATTGTCTCCGGGACGAGGACTTTATGGCCAGCTGCGAGAGAAGAAATCCCGAGGATATGAACGTCATTTTCAATGGCCTGATTGGCTGCTTCCTGAGGGGTCTGAAATAGTGGGCCCATATCTACATCCCAACCCAGATCAGCAAAACTTGTGGCAATGACTTTTGAACCCCGGTCGTGACCATCCTGGCCCAGTTTAGCCACCATGATCCGGGGTCTGCGGCCGGCCTGAAGTGCAAATGCATCTGCAGCTGCACGTGCATGTTGGAATGTGTCATTCATACTAAGTTCTTTTGCATATACTCCTGAAATTAAAGTGGGTGATGCAATATACCGCCCAAAAACTTTTTCCATGGCATAGCTGATCTCACCCAATGTAGCTCGGTGTCGGGCAGCGTCAATGGCAGCTTCAAGAAGATTTCCATTCCCTGTCAGTGCAACTTGCGTCAAAGCTTCAAGGGAGGATTGGACAAGCTTTTGATCTCGTGTTTCTTTTACTTTTTTTAATCTGGCCCATTGTGATTGTGTGACTGTAGTATTGTCGACTTCCAATAATGAAAGAGAAGAATCTTCCTCAGGTATAAAAATATTTACGCCTACTATTTTTTCTTTGTCCGAATCTATTCTTGCCTGGCGACGGGCTGCGGCTTCTTCAATACGCATCTTCGGAATATTTGTTTCCATAGCCTTTGCCATTCCACCGAGCTCTTCAACTTCCATGATGTGTTTCCAGGCTTTGTGAATGAGCTCATCCGTGAGTGCTTCAATATATTCTGAACCACCATATGGATCAATCATCTGCGTGATGCCTGCTTCAGACTGAAGAAATAATTGTGTCTCACGTGCGATTGCAGCTGTGTGATCAGTAGGTAACGCAAGAGCTTCATCCATTGCATTGGTATGCAGAGATTGTGTGCCACCGATGACTGCAGACATAGCTTCAATTGTAGTACGTGCAATGTTGTTGTAAGGATCTTGTGCTGTAAGACTCCAGCCACTTGTCTGACAATGCGTACGCAAAGCCATTGATTTCGGATCCTTTGGATTGAATTGTTTAATAATTTCAGACCAAATGACACGCGCGGCGCGCATCTTCGCAACTTCAGTGAGATGATTCATACCTATACCCCAAAAGAAAGAAAGTCGCGGTGCGAAATCATCAATATCCAATCCTGCTGCAATACCGGTACGAACATATTCCCAACCATCAGCAAGCGTGTATGCAAGTTCAAGTTCGGCAGTGGCACCTGCTTCATGCATGTGATAACCTGATATGCTGATCGAATTAAATTTGGGCATATGGGCCGCGAGATAGGAAAAAATATCACCGACTATTCGCATCGATGGTTTAGGTGGATAGATGTATGTATTCCTCACCATAAATTCTTTGAGGATATCATTTTGGATGGTGCCGGTGAGATCTGCGAGTGAGACGCCCTGTTCTTCTGCGGTGACAATAAAAAATGCCATGATCGGAATGACAGCGCCATTCATCGTCATCGATACAGACATCTTGTCGAGAGGGATCTGATCGAATAATATTTTCATATCCTCGACGGTGTCGATTGCTACGCCCGCTTTCCCGACATCGCCTATGACACGTGGATGATCGGAGTCGTAGCCTCTGTGCGTGGGCAGATCAAAAGCTACAGAAAGACCGCGTTGGCCTGCTGCAAGATTGCGACGATAAAATGCATTGCTGTCTTCAGCTGTTGAGAAACCTGCATATTGGCGTATTGTCCATTGCCGAACGAGATACATGGTGGAATAAGGTCCTCTGAGAAACGGAGGCAGACCGGAGACGTACCCGTTAAGCGGTGATTGAAATTCATTTGAAGGGTTGTCAGACCAATCCCATTTCAGATTTTGCAGATCCGGAGGCTTTTGCACGTGTAATATTAAGGATTCCAGACAGCAAAAAAGGGCACCTTTGGAAAGGTGTGCCACACCTAGGTGTGCCACACTGTCATAACTCATTGATATTACAC
>JBATMM010000143.1:0-7619 GCA_049289835.1 Saprospiraceae bacterium
AGTGAGATGTGAGATGTGAGATGTGAGATGTGGGAAGTGACTATTGCTTCGACCACATTAGGCTTCTAGTCTAATCCAAGCTTGTCTCTGATCAATTGGATGTCGACATATTCACCCACGAGCTCAATGGCTCGTCGCACTTTCCATGGGGTATTGCGATTGATCTTGACTTCGATCTTGCTGATCTGTAGTACAGATCCATACGTATCAAGCTCCGTTCTGATCATTGGGATTTTATGTTTCAGGATGTAATCAATTGAGCGGGGTTCGGGAGTACCCTGGCCGGTGAGTACTATTCCGGACAGAGGAGATTTTGTTTTTCGCAGGACTTTCATGATCATATTGATCTTATCAAGTGCAGGTTCGAGCTGCCGGACAGCAGCAACAAGGAGAACATTATCAAATGATTTAAGCTCCTGTGTATCTAAAAGGGAACCTGCGACAATGTCCTCCACTTTATTGTCAAGGTATTCGGGATTGTGTGTAGTCAGGCCTGAGATTGAATCTGCGATAGTCCTCATGACCGGATAAGCAAGACTCTTTTCATAAGGAATAATACCCAGTATAGGAATACCGTGAGGCGTGAGCCACTTACTTAAATAATGATGTATCCTGTCCATTTTATCAGGGATCACTTTATTGACGATGACTCCAAGGATGTGTACACCTTCCTCTCGAAAGAGCGCAAGATTCATGTTGAGTGC
Source organism: Saprospiraceae bacterium (assembly GCA_049289835.1). Classification (GTDB taxonomy): domain Bacteria; phylum Bacteroidota; class Bacteroidia; order Chitinophagales; family Saprospiraceae; genus Opimibacter. The sequence goes on from JBATMM010000143.1 coordinate 705, forward strand.
ATCGATCGTACTCCCTACCCCACCTTCCACAACCATGATCACAGGTGCATTGACAAGTTTAGCTACATGTGCATTGGACATTCCGACGATACTTCCTACTCCGGGATGACCGGTCCCTTCGAAGATGACAACATCATGAGTCCTGCCAAGTTGATGAGCTGCTGATAGAATGTCATCTCTGAAATTAAATTCCTCCGGATTGTCAAGAAAGCGTGTTGTGGCACCTGGTCCCAGAATGATGGGACTGTGAAGTTCAGGTTCTATATCAAAGTGAATCAGATCGGCAAACAGCACGGTATCCTTGTCCACTCTTTGATTCTCTTCGAGTGATTTTTGGCCTACCGGTTTACAATATCCTACCTGATACTTTTCGCGCATCAATGCTGAAACCAAACCCAGCGTACAAGTTGTCTTGCCGACATGCTGGTTAGAAGCCGCCATGTAAATACTTTTCATGCTCGTAAAAATTCAGTCCGCTTATTCATTTTTAGTCCATATCAGATTATCAATTAATCTGACGCCTTCTACGCTGACAGCACAACAAGCCACTACGAACCGGGAATCATCTTTATTCTCTATGTCCATAAGATTTGTGCCATCTACAATCGAAAAATATTCAGGTTTGAAATCTTTTCGAGTAAGAATCTCCATTGCTCTTTTTTTTATCTGAATGACAGGTATCTCTTCTGCGAAATCTTTTTGACCCTCAATTAAAGTCGAATAGATTATAGCAGCATCTTTCCTTGCCTGATGACTTAGCCTTAAGTTACGAGAACTCATGGCCAATCCATTTGACTCTCGCAAGGTCGGGCACATAATAAGTTGTACATGTAAATTTTTATCAATGATTAATTTCCTGACAATAGCAACCTGTTGAAAATCTTTTTGTCCCATGTATAACTTATCAGGTTCGATGATCGTAAGTAATCTGTACATCACTTCAGCCACGCCCGCAAAATGTCCGGGTCTGAATTTTCCCTCCATCACAGATCCCAATGACCCCGGATCAAAATCCGAAAGCAGTGTATGGTGATCAGGATAAATTTCCTCTACCTCAGGAAGGAACAAAACATCTATGTCATTTTTGAGCAGAAGATGCACATCATTTTCTATCGGTCTCGGATATTTGAGTAGATCGTTAGGATCATTAAATTGCCTGGGATTGACAAAAATGGAAACAATAGTGATATCGCATTCTTCTCTACTCCCTTCGGTAAGGGATAGATGCCCCTGGTGTAAAGCACCCATGGTGGGAACAAAGCCAATACGAAGTCCTTCATTCTTACGATCGATTATCCAGTCCTGCAGATGAGAGACTTTTTTGAATATAATCATGATGGCAGTTTGCGATATTATGATGATGATTTAGACGCGTAAAGATGCAAATCAAATGATTCTGATGAAAGGTCATTCTAATTATTGAGCATTTCCGGACGATTGAGTTGTACCTGAATTTAGTATTGATCGTCTATAAACGTAAATATAAATTGATATATATGCGCTAAATACTGAACAGTTAGCCTGTAAGCCCGTTAATGAAGTACATATGTATTGTCCTGAATATGGAGGAGATGCGCTCTAAGAACAAGAGACAAGCACACTTATTCTGTCCGGAATCAATTTCATTAACGGGAAAACCATACTTTTGAAGCCCATGTTTTTAAAAGTTGTCAAATCAAAAATTCACAGAGCTGTTGTCACTGAAGCGAATCTCAACTATGTAGGTAGCATTACTATTGATGAGGTACTCATGGAAGCCAGTGGCCTGATAGAAGGTGAATTTGTGCAGGTGGTCAACAACAACAATGGTGAACGATTAGAAACCTATGTCATCAAGGGTGAGCGGAATGCCGGACAGATATGTCTCAATGGGGCCGCTGCGAGAAAAGTGCATGTGGGCGATATCGTGATCATCATGGCATATGCTTTGATGACTCCTGAAGAAGCTAAAGAATTCAAATCCCTTACCATCTTTCCTGACCAAAATAATAAGATCAAGTTTTAAGCTGTGGCTATACCGAAGAGCATAAATAAATTGTTGCAGTTCATCCTCTTCACGGGAATAGGAGTGTTGATTTTATTTCTTTTATATCGGAGCCAGAATGCAGCTTATGTGGCTGATTGTGCATTGAAAGGCATCCCCAAGGAAAGTTGCAGTCTTTTTGAAAAACTAAAGACTGATTTTTCAGAAGCAAATTATTGGTGGATTGCCGTGATTGTTTTTGCTTATTTGTTCAGTAATGTGATCCGGGCACACCGATGGCTCATGCTGATCAAAACACTGGGCAGAAAAGGGAGCATCGTCAATGCGTTTTTCACGATCATGGTTGGTTATTTTGCTAACATGGGCCTTCCGCGCGTAGGTGAAGTAGTTCGTGCCGGACTTTTCGCCAGATATGAAGGTATTGGAGCGGAGAAAGTGATGGGTACAATCGTCGTAGACCGGATACTGGATTTACTCAGTTTGCTATTTGCGATTATCCTTGTACTCGTGCTTCAGGGAAATGTGCTGTATAACTATTTTGATGATAAAATCGGTAGTTCTGTTTTTGGGAAAAGCTGGCTATATATTGTGTTTGGGCTTTTTGTTTTATTCCTTTTCCTCGCTTATTGGTATAGAAGTATCATCAAACGATGGAGCTTGTATCAACGCATTCATCACCTGGTAGAAGGATTCCGTGATGGGCTCAGAAGTCTTCGACGGGTTGAACAACCATGGTTACTTCTTCTTGATACCATAGTCATCTGGCTGATGTATTATTTAATGATGTTTCTTGCCTTCAGATCATTCGGACCTACCATACATCTTGGGGCAATGGCAGGCCTGATGGTATTTGTATTTGGTGGTCTTGGCGTTGTATTTCCTTCGCCGGGAGGCATGGGTACTTTCCATGTGATGGTGATTTCAGCTTTAGCGATATATGGTATCCATGGTGATGATGCTTTTTCTTTTGCCAATATTCAGTTTTTTTCAATTCAATTATTTGGCACATTACTGTTTGGCATTATCGGAATGATAGTACTTCCACTTTTCAATAAAAAAGATAAAGAACATGTCACCTATTATCCCCCCGGCAGGAAGTAAGATTTTCGACATCGATCGAATGAAGAGTTTATGTGAAACCTGGCACGAACGGGGAGAAACAATAGTATTTACAAATGGATGCTTTGATATCCTTCATGCAGGTCACATCAAATATCTTGAAACGGCTGCTCAACTGGGGGATCATCTTGTCATCGCGGTGAATAGTGATGAATCCGTAAGAAGACTTAAGGGTGATTCTCGTCCAATTAATATTTTATCAAGCAGGCTTTACTTACTCGGCTCACTGAGCTGTGTAGATGCCGTATTTCCGTTTACAGAAGAAACACCAATAGAAGTCATTATTCTATTAAAGCCGGATGTGCTGGTCAAAGGAGGAGATTATAAAATTGAAAATATTGTTGGTGCCAAAGAGGTAATGTCATGGGATGGTTGTGTCGAAGTTATACCCTATGTTGATGGATTCAGCACAACTAATCTTGAAAGCAAAATCTTACAGCTACATAAGATGTCCAAAAAAGAATAATGAATACAAAGGCCTCAGAACTTTTTCAATTTCTCGAATCCATAGCTCCTCTTCATCTCCAGGAGAAGTATGACAATAGTGGGTTGTTAGTCGGATCTGCTTCGGATGATATACAAGGTGTATTGATATGTCTTGATTGTACTGAAGAGATTTTAGATGAAGCAGTACAAAGAGGATGTAATGTGGTGATCTCTCATCATCCGGCTATCTTTTATGGCCTGAAGCGTATCACAGGATCTAATCTGACTGAAAGATTAGTCATGAAATCTATAAAAGAGGATTTGATTCTATACGCCATACATACTAATCTTGACAATATATTGCAAAATGGCGTGAATGAAAGGATCGCGCAACAACTGGATTTAAAAGTTGAAGGTATTCTGCGACCGATCGCCAGCGGAATTGATGATAGTTGTGGAGCAGGGATCATTGGCACCTATTCCAGCCCTAAAACAGAATCTGAATTCCTTGAGCTTCTAAAAGTAAGGATGAGGACCGGGGTGATCAGGCATTCAAAATTGACTGGAAAGCCTATTGAAAGAGTGGCCGTGTGCGGTGGATCTGGAAGTTTTCTCCTTGAGGATGCTATACGTACAGGTGCTCAGGTTTTTGTCACTGCGGATTACAAATACCATGGATTTTTTGATGCAGATGGCAAGCTAATCATCTGTGATATAGGCCATTATGAAAGTGAGCAGTATACCATAAACGTCTTGCAGGAGCTGATTTCAAGTAAATTTGCTACTTTTGCCGCCCATTGCACCCAATTAAACACTAACCCCGTCCATTATTTCACCTGATTCTCTTTAAAACTTATGGCTAAAGCAACCGAAATCAGTGTAGAGGAAAAACTAAGACAGCTCTACGCTCTACAAAAAGCTGATACAAAAATTGATGAAATTGAAATTCTCAAGGGAGAACTTCCTATCGAAGTAAGTGATCTTGAAGATGAAATCACAGGTCTTGAAACAAGGCTCAAGAACCTTAACGATACAGCAAAAGACATTGAGAAAGAAGGTCAGAAATTTCTGACCCGCATATCTGAAGGTGAGACACTCATCAAGAAATACACTAAACAACTTGATGACGTCAAAAACAATCGTGAATACGATGCGCTGTCCAAAGAGCTTGAAATGCAGAAGCTTGAGATCCAGCTGGCAGAAAAGAAAGCACGTGAAAATGCTGAAAAAGTGAATGCGAAGAACGTCGTCATCAAAGAGGTAAAGGATAAGTATAAATCCAAAAAAGCAAATCTTGATCTAAAAAAAGATGAGCTTAAATCCATTGTTGCAAAAACAGAAAAGGACGAGAAGGCACTGCGCAAAATAGCTGCTGCTGCAGAAGCAGTGATCGATCCCCGCCTGCTCAATGCATACCATCGTATCCGCAATAACTATAGAAACGGATTGGCCCTGGTCGCTATCGAAAGGGATTCTTGTGGCGGATGTTTCAACCAGATACCACCACAAATACAACTTGAAGTTTCTCAGCGAAAGAAGATCATCGCATGTGAACACTGCGGACGCATTCTCGTCGACAATGAGATAGCAGGAGTTACTGTTGAGGCATAACTAAAACTTCTTGTTTCTGTGGTGATACACATCCAGGCGCGTATAAAAACTCTGGTTTGTGCCTTGATCCTTTTTTGTATTTCTTTCCCTTCATTTTGCCAGGGTATATACTGGACAGAAGAAGCCAAAACTGCTTATGGCTACATCAGTGAACTTCGCATTGATGAAAGCATGAATATAATACGGCTTCAATCGATCACACACCCCGATAATCTGATCTGGCCCTATCTTGAAGACTATGCTTTATTTCTTCAGATATTTTTACAGGAAGATGTCTACAAGATTCCTGATTTTTTAGAGAGTTCTTCACTTCGTTCAGACAGGATATCCGTAGTATCTGATTCGAATCCATTGTCATTGATGTGCCAGGCTCAGATACACCTGCATCAATGTGCATTGCGGATGGAACAAAGTCAATTTGTATCTGCAGCGACTGATCTCAACCAGGCTTTCAAGTTGTTGAAGAAAAATCAAAAATTACATCCTGATGATTATGCAAATCTTCGACTTTATGCTTTGATTAAAATTGCTTTCGGAGCCATTCCTGATCAGTATCGCTGGCTTGTAACGTTGGTGACCAGCCTGAATGGATCAATAGATGAAGGATTGAAAGAGCTGCATATGATCATTGATAAAAGTACTGCGGACAACAATATTTTTCTCCAGGAAACTATCTTACTGACTGCATTAGCAGAAACGCGTCTGAATAATAAACCTGAAAATGGATTACAACTTCTGAACAAGTTTTATGGAAAGGTTCCTGCTAATCGATTCATACAGTATGTGATGGCAAACGTCAACATTGCCGCGGGAAATAATGAAGCTGCCATCAAGATATTAGTGCTGGAGACGGGCGGACCAAAAACATTGAAAATTCCATTTCTGGATTTTATGCTTGGCCGATGCAAGCTTAGTAAGGGGGATGAGGATGCAGATATTTATTTCAAAAATTTTATCCTGTTCAACAAGGGAAAGCATTATATCAAAGAGGCGTATCAGAAATTAGGATGGTATTCGCTTCTGAGAGGCGATGAAGTAAGTTATGCTGCGAATATGCAGCAGATCCTTCTGAAGGGAGTGACGACTACTGACCAGGATCAGCAGGCCATGAGGGAGGCGGAGAAAAAAGAAAAACCACATCCTGTTTTGTTGCGATGCAGGTTGTTGTTTGACGGGGGGTATTATGATCAGGCTCTGACTATTTTATCTGATGCATTTTTCAATAGTCTTGTTCATCAGACCCAGCGACTTGAGTTTTTGTATCGAAAAGGAAGGTGTCTGCAGGCTAAAAAATCATATGCGGAAGCGTTGCATTATTATAGCCTTGCCATGAAATTTGGAGAGGATGATTTGCATTATTATGCGTGCAGTGCGGCGCTTGAGAGTGGTGTAATTCATGAGACACTTGGGAGTGACTGGGCGGCTGCGAAGTTTTACAATATGTGTCTTAATATGTCACCGGAAACCTATAGTACGAGTTTGCATCAGAAAGCGAGGACGGGGCTGAGTAGAATCGGATTGTAAGTACTATGTCGCAAAACGGAGTTTTGCAAACGCACGAACGTAGGCAAAGCCTACGCTCAACAAGTAGCGTGAGGCGGGATTGAACCGCCGACCTTGCGATTATGAATCGCACGCTCTAACCATCTGAGCTACCACGCCAAAAAAGGACTGCAAATATAGGAGAATTCTCCTTTTTGGGGAGGTCAGGCGTAGATAAAGAGGGTTTGTTATCCTAAAAACCGGTCCCCCCACTCTACGGGAGGTATCGGGCA
>JBATMM010000144.1:0-3758 GCA_049289835.1 Saprospiraceae bacterium
ATTTAGTTCCGGTGAAGCCGTCCTTTATATTGCCGCCTATTCCATAAGCGAACTTGGGACCTAATCCACCAAAGATCTGACCTTCAGCCAAATCTTTCTGATATATAGCATAGAGTGGAATTTCCAGATAAATCAGATTCACTTTTGTATCGCCATCATTTGATTTTTTATTGACTAATTCCAATCCTCCCATCAAGCGGATATTATCTCGAAATGATGAGGCAGGCTTGAGAGCGTTAGTTGGATTAGAAAAATTAATAGTGTTGTGGTATATCCCGTCAGAAATCAGATTTGATGTGCTCGCCAGAAGGTAGGGATTATCAATATCATCAATCATCGTTGTCGATGGGGTAAATGCCCATGGATCCAGGTACAGAATCGCTCCTATATTCATAGCCAATGCAAGCTCATCACAGGAAGCTTCCGGATAGCTGGGCCCACAAAATTCCTGGAATGCTGCATCTACTGAAGCTTCAATCTCAGATTCTTTCATCAGAAAGCAAGATGGACAAAAAGCAAGAATGAAAAAGCAAATGAAGAAAAAAGGATTGCTGATTTCTTCATTTTTGTAATGCCCTGAATTATTTTTTTTCATTGGAATAAAGTTGAACTTTTCAAATATACAAAAAGGGACAACAGCCTAAACCCCATTTCTGAAACTTATTTTACTCTATTTATATCAATCCTTTTCAAGACATTTAGGTGACAAATACAATCTAAGCATGAAAGTCGGAGCTGTACTATTTATGATCCTTGGCATTTTCCTTATTGTCGGTATAGGGATGATGAGCTTTTTTGGATTTGCGATGTCCTTTGATGCACCAGGTTCCGAAAGTGATCCACAGGCATGGGTGAGCAGATTTTTATTATTTGCATTACCGTTGATAGTTTTTATTGTTCTCCTTGTTTTGGCCTGGATAGCCTTTGTGAAAGGCCATTATGTTCGATCTTTTTGGATAGGGTCAGTCTTTGGTCTGATCGTTATTGGTTTTGCAGTTATCACGATTGTCTCTTCGTTTATATCCATTGGACAGATGACCGTTTCTAATCTTGAGACAGCAAGAGAAGAAAAGTTATATCCCATTCAAAAATTTATAAGATCCGTTGAAGGAGGAGCAGATACGATCATTGTATTTCCAAGTCGCATAGTGGCCTACAGACTATACACAGGTGATCAAAACCGGTTTGGAGGACCTGTTGGTGATCTGAATAAAGAACGAAATACGATTATACTTGATTTCGATCCGGATACCAGGATTAAACGAGAAGATCTCTCCCAGTTTGTAGATGGAGAAGGGAGAAGACTTACAGACGTATATGGGTTGAAATGATAAAATAAAAAAAAGCGGATCAAAAATGACCCGCTTTTTTTATTTTGATAAATTGATATTAAGATACCGTCACTGTAAGCGATACCTGGTTAGTAAGCCCATCACGATTAGTAACAGTGAATGTATATTTGACGAGATCACCGGGTAGGCCTGAAAATATCTCAGTATAGTCATGTGAATAACTGTCACCATCAGCGCCACTCAGATCCTGAGTATAAATTGTTGAAACTACACCATTTACGGATCTGGATATTGTGAATTTCTTCAATACATCCTTATCCTCGGCCTTTGATGCATTGATACCTATGACGAGGACACTTAACGGTGCTAACGCTACGTCTGCACTGACGTAAACCGGGCCTGTTTTAAAACTAATATTAGGCAGCTTGCCTGCATCTTTTTCACATGAAGCAAACAAAGCAATGATTGAAAAGAACATGAATATTTTGAATATATTTTTCATTTTTATTTAATTTAATGATGAAACCTAATTTATTTCTTACACATTGCAGAGAGTAGAATAGAGTTCAGGTGGGGGAGAAAATATTTCTATCCACGGAGACAGCGGGAAAGCATGATTTAATTCAATATAAACATTAGTGTATAAGATTTCGGGAATAGTACTGGAAAAATAGTCATGCATGCAGAGCTTATCTTTTACAGGAGGAATATTGGCTTTGTTGTTTTTATTTTTTGTCTTTTCGCAACATTTCAAATACGTTTCCACAATTTTATCCTCTTTTTTATCCGGGATACATGTAATCATCATCACCCTGCCATTCCTTTTGATACTCAATACATCATACAATTTTCCGTTGAGTAAGAATTCCTTATTCTTTTTTTCCCAATTAATGGTTTTCTGATCTGTAAAGAGGATGGTCTGAATACGTGGTGATGACAAAATTTTATTTCCTGAAATAAATTGATTGAAAGCATTATTACGTTCCACTTTATAGAGCAAATATCCTGTCAAGGATGGCAGCACGAATCCAATAAGGAATAGTATGGAAATGATCTTCCCTCTCATCCTTTTATGATGTTGCTTTCAAATTTAACTTTCAGATTGACGGAAATGTTCCGGCCGATATTCAGCAGACCAAAGTATTTGAATCGTGAAAGATGATCGTAATAAGTTGTATTCAATATATTATTCCCGGTCACGCTTACATCGTATGATTTGTGATGACTACTGAAGGATGTTGAAGCGCCTGCATTCCACAATGAATAGTGAGGAGTAGCTATTTCATTTGGCGCTACATTGTTTTGATCTGAATAGAAATCAACATTTGTGTAAAAATGAATTGCCTTCATATCATGAATTCGTAATGAATACGTTATAGCAGGTGTTAGTTTTTGGGCTGGTACAAACGGAGAATAGTTTCCGTCTTCAAGCTTGCTGATCATGCCTGAATACGTCAGGCTGGCACGTAATGATGTGATCGGTTTAAAAGCAATAGAACCTTCAGTTCCGTATTGTCTTGCATTTTGCTGTTTGTATCTGTATACCGGAAAACCGAACCAATCTTCAGAAGTAGGAGCCAGATAGATATAATTGAAGAAATAATTATAAAACGGACTGATCGAAAATTCGAAAAAGGATTTGTTGTAATTGACGAATAGATTTACACACATATTTTGTTCGTTCTTCAGGTTTGGATTACCTATTTCATACGTAAACACTCCTTCATGCAATCCATTGGATGATAACTCAGCCAAATTTCCGATGCGCACTCCGGTAGCTGCATTGAGTTTAATGTTGATAGACTGATTCGGAAAATAAGTGATCCCACTGAATAAATTGTAATAGGGTGAAAATTTATTAAATGGCTTAACCTCCTGCTCAGGTCCATTGACAAAAGCCGTAAAATAGGTCTTGATCCATTTTTCTCCGACGCCGATTCCATTTTCAAAAATCAAATTGTGCTTAATCGTTGTTTCAAGATATGCGGAGATATTGCTTTCCTGCATATTGGCATCCGGGACTATTTTCCTCGCACCATAGTTTGTATTGTCTTCAAAAGATCCTAAGTTTGAAAGTATTAGCCTGTTGTTATCAGATATTTGTTTCTCCCATTTCATTAAATACTGGGCAGTAAGTAACCACATATTCAAACTGATGCTGCCACCACCTTCATTCTCAAGCCGTCCATTGGATTGGAAACCGATATTCAGATTCAGTTTGGAGTCATCCTTCAATAGGAATTTGTTTTCAGAAGAAAAAATATTGAGAATCACCATATGGTTTGGAATTTCAGAAAGGCCCCTGCTCCAGCGGTGGTCAGGGATGATACCTTCATATCCATCTTTGAAAATAAATCCAAACTTATTGAACGAACTCATGACATTATTCGTAGAAGTCCACTTATTTTTTTGGAACCCAACGGTTGCTTTGAGGGCATAACTTTTAAATCGGCTGTTTAATACTCT
>JBATMM010000145.1:0-5925 GCA_049289835.1 Saprospiraceae bacterium
TTTTGCCAATTGCATATTGCCTATTGCTTATTATATTTCAATCTTCTTCATCATCACCTTCTTTATAACCTTCAATTTCTCTTCGCTCTTTTTTCGTAGGCCTACCTGCACCGCGCTCTCTTCGTTCCGGGCCACCTTTTCCGACAAACCACATTTTGTATTTATTCAGCTCCTCTTCAGGTGTGAGATCTTCATAGCAGGGTTTGGCAAGAACAGCTGATACTCTTTTTTCAATGAGTTGGACGACCTTGTATCTGAAACGGAAACTGTCTTTGTGCACTTCTATGGTATCTCCGATGACGATCAAAGCTGACGATTTCACAACCGCACCATTGAGTTTAACCTTCCCCTCACGGCAGGCTTCGGTAGCCATTGTTCTTGACTTATAGATCCTGATGGCCCACAGGTATTTATCGATTCGTATTTTTTCCATCAGAATAAGATCAGGAGAGTGAATATTTTATAATTTAAAGCAAATTTAATGGAACATGGATAGAAGATCTCTTCTTAAAAACATTTCTGCTGCATCAGTGACGCCATTCCTTCCTTTTCCATCAACTACAACTACACTTACATTTTCATCTGAACGGAAATTTAAGCATTCCGTGTGCCGTTGGTGTTATAACAACTTCACCCTTGAAGAACTCTGTGATGTAGCTATAGATTGTGGTATCCAGTCCATTGAATTACTTAATCCAGATGAATGGGACACCGTGCTGAGCAGAGGACTGAAAGTTGCTTTGTCAAATGGAAGTCCTTTAGGTATCACGAAGGGATGGAATGATCCCAATCTTCATCAGCAATTGCAAAACGATCTCCTTGACATTATTCCCAAAGCTGCAGATAAAGGCATAGGGCAGATCATTGTTTTTTCCGGCAACCGGAATGGATTGCCTGATTTTCAAGGCTTAGAGTTTTGTGCCATGGGTCTTGAACCTGTTGTGAAAGCAGCCGAACATTACAATGTCAGAATCATCATGGAACTGCTCAACAGTAAAATAAATCATATCGACTATCAATGTGATCATACCCCCTGGGGTGTAAGCTTAGTAGATAAAATTGGTTCGCCTAACTTCAAGTTGCTCTATGACATTTATCACATGCAGATCATGGAAGGCGATGTCATCAGAACGATTACTGATTACAAAGATTACATCGCACATTTTCATACCGGGGGCGTTCCGGGCAGACACGAAATAGATGAGACGCAGGAGCTATATTACCCTGCGATCATGAATGCAATCGTTGCCAATGGATTTGAGGGATATGTGGCTCAGGAATTTGTTCCCGCCGGAAAAGATCCGGCAAAATCCCTCAAAGAAGGGGTCCGCATTTGCTCTGTCTGATAAAAAAGTTTGGATTTTCATTCTATTCATTAAATTGACTCTTCTTATCAATTCATAGACCGATAACATATGTATTTTAACAACGAAGGTGTAAATGAAGTCACGTATGATGCGATTGTCGTAGGCAGTGGTATCAGTGGCGGATGGGCTGCCAAAGAACTTTGTGAAAAAGGCTTAAAAACCCTTGTCCTTGAGCGTGGAAAGGATGTCAAACATGGTGATTACCCTACAGCGACGATGGAAGATTGGGAATTTCCGAATTGGGGTAAGATTACACCTGAAGAAGCAAAAAAATATCCTGTCCAGTCACGTACTGCATACATCATGCATGCTGCTATACTTCCCTGGTTTATAGAGGATGCCATGCAGCCCTATACCGAAGTAAAGCCCTTTGACTGGATGCGCGGTTACCATGTCGGCGGAAAATCCCTGTTGTGGGGACGTCATTCATATCGCTGGAGCGATCTTGATTTTGAAGCCAATGCAAAAGATGGTGTTGCAGTGGATTGGCCAATACGATATAAAGATGTGTCTAAATGGTATGATTATGTTGAATCCTTTGCCGGCATAAGCGGAAAAAATGAAGGACTATCTCAATTGCCTGATGGAAAATTTTTACCTGAGATGCCATTGAATTGCGTCGAATCTGATTTCAGAGAGAAGCTTTCAAAAAATATGAAAGGGAGAGTGGTTACTCCCGGTCGTGTCGCTCATCTGACTGCACCACTTACCGGAAGCACACGAGGAACTTGTAAATTCAGAAACAGATGCATGCGAGGATGTCCGTTTGGCGCTTATTTCAGCAGCAATGCCTCAACACTTCCTGCAGCATATGCAACAGGCAATCTGACAATGAGGCCATTCAGTGTCGCACATTCCATCATCTACGACAAAGAATCAGGCAAGGCTAAAGGAGTGAGAATCATCGATGCGCAAACAAAAGAAACGAAGGAATATTTTGCAAAAATCATATTCCTCAATGCCGGTACGCTCAATAGTACACTGATCATGTTGAATAGTCCTTCTGATCGTTTTCCAAATGGCTTTGGAAATGATAGTGGTGAACTTGGTCACAATCTTATGGATCATCACTTCAGAGTGGGTGGTGATGCGAAAGTTGATGGGTTTACGGATAAATATTATAAAGGGAGAAAGCCGTCTGGTTTTTATATGCCTCGTTTTAGAAATATTGATGCCGCTTCAAAACAAAAAGATTTTATCAGAGGATATGGATATCAGGGTAGTGCCAGCAGAGAAGGATGGTGGAGAGCTGTAGCAGAAGCCGGAGCAGGTGGTGAATGGAAAGATAAATGGCAAGGTCCTGGTCAATGGAGTATTGGCATGCTTGCCTTTGGAGAATGTCTTCCTTATCATGAAAATCAAATATCACTGAACACAGGAAAAATGGATCCTTATGGCCTTCCAACTTTAAGTATCGACTGCGAATGGAAAGAAAATGAGTTGGCGATGCGAAAAGATATGGTTAGTTCAGCTGCAGAGATGCTGACAGCTGCCGGATACAGAGATGTCTCTACGTATGCGACAGGAGGCAATCCAGGATTAGGTATTCATGAAATGGGAACAGCACGCATGGGTCGTGATCCTAAAACATCTGTACTCAATGAATGGAACCAGGTACACGGATGTAAAAATGTATTCGTGACAGATGGAGCTTGTATGACGTCAGCTGCATGTGTAAATCCATCACTGACATACATGGCATTGACCGCACGAGCAGCTAATCATGCTGTAGAAGAATTGAACAAACAGAATCTGTAATCATCATCTATCATGGAACGAAGAGAAGCAATAAAATATACAGCATTTTTTATGGGAGCCACCCTGAGTGCTTCTACTATAGCTGCACTTATCGAAGGTTGCAAAGTAGATACTTCTGAAACTTGGGTACCTACACATTTTACAAAAGAAGAGGCTGATTTTGTAAGTGAATTGGGTGAAACAATACTACCCAAAACAGGTACACCCGGTGCTAAAGATGCAATGGTTGATCGGTTCCTGGATACGGTCAGGCCACTACGGTATACTGCAGAGGAAAATGAGAAATTCAAAACCGGAATCAACACGCTGATGGAACAGGCGAAGAAAGATCTTGGAAAAGATTTCGTCAGAGAAACTCCTGAAAAACGACTTGAATGGGTGAACACCATTGATAAAAATTCATACGATGCCATTCATGCCAATCATGATATGAAGAATGAAGAACGACCATTTTATCTTTCAATGAAAGAACAGATACTCGGTGGTTATTTCAGTTCAGAGACTGTGGCGAAAAATTTCTTTGCTTTCGATCCGGTCCCCGGAAGTTATGATCCCTGTATGCCTTATGAAAATGTAGGAAGAGCTTGGGCGCTTTAGCCAATTGGCAATAAGCAATAGGCAAAGAAAAATTTAATTTAACGGACGTTCGAGTGTCTCTGACCTCGAACATGCGTAATCTCTTTCCTATTAAATTACTGACGTTCGAGTGTCTCTGACCTCGAACAGTGATAATCATCGGACCTCGGAATAAAGACGTTCTAGTGTCTCAAACCTCGAACATAGATAATCACCTTATCCAGGCATTGGGGTGTTTCTGACCTCTAACATCGATTATCACTTTCTTCTTAAATCAATATTCGATGTTGCAAACAAATTTATTTTACTTCATTGATTTTTATCGACCGTTCGAGGACACTCGAATGTCGCTGGTTCGAGGTCAGAGACGCTCGAAAGTCAGTTTTCGGATTAGGTGATATTCAATTAACGTTAACTAGCGGAATTTGTCGAATTTCAATTTTAAGCTTCTTTTAGGCGTTTCTATTCACAGAAATGGGTCATTTATCTAAATCTAAATGAGGATAGGGGGAAATGCCTCATATTTGCGGCCGTTAAAGCCATTTCTGCTTTGAAAACCAGATATGGCTTTGAAATTTCATTAAAAATCAAATTTTTATCTTTTGTCGGATACCAATCGTACCTATAAAATCTGGGAACCTTTATTACTGAGTGTGGTCACTATAGTGGGCATGATAGCAGGTGCGAAGTTTGTCAAAGCTGATGCGCTACCCCATAAATCAGATCCTTCCATCAGTAACGCAAATTACAGCGGGCGCCAGGTGGAAGAAATCATTCGGTTCCTCGAAACAAAATATGTCGGTGATGTGAATGCTGAAGAATTGTCCAATAGGGCTATTAAGGCTGTACTTGAAGGTTTGGACCCACACACACATTATTTTCCACCCGAGCAAATTGAAGAACTTGAAGAGAAAACAATGGGCCAATATGTAGGCATTGGTGTTGAAGTATTATTTATTGACGATAGCCTTGTGGTTCTCTATCCAAAGAAAGATAGCCCGGCTGAAAAAGCAGGTTTAAGGCCCGGCGATCATATCATCGCTATTAATGACCAATCAATCACCTTGGATTCCGTAGATCACGAGAAAATTCTTGATATGATCAAAGGTTCAAAAGGAACTCATGTCAAACTGCTCATCAAGCCCATGCTTGATAAAAACCTCAAGACTATTGAAATCGGCAGGGATGACATTAAAGTTCCAAGTGTCCTTGCGGCATATATGATTGATAGCACTGTAGCTTTCATTAAACTCTCACGTTTTACGAATACAACATACAGGGAATTCATGGATAGTTGGGAAGAGCTGACTACCAAACATCATGCACGTCATCTCATCCTTGATCTGAGGGATAATCCCGGAGGATATCTCAGAGAGGCTGTAAATATTCTTTCTCAGATATTTAAAGATGAAGGAAAACTTCTGGTGTATACGCAGGGAAAAAATCAGGAACGAATAGATTATAAAAGTACCGGAAAAGTATTCTTTCCTATCGAGAATGTGTGTGTCCTCATCAATGGAAATTCAGCTTCCGCAAGTGAAATAATAGCAGGATGCCTGCAGGATCAGGATCGTGCAGTAGTGCTGGGTACAAGATCTTATGGCAAAGGATTGGTGCAGGAACAATTTGATCTTTCCAATGGAGGCACTTTGCGCATGACCGTATCAAAATATTATACACCTTCCGGAAGATCGATTCAGAAGGCATATGATACCGAATCCATCATAGATACAATCCAACTATTCAAGACAACATCAGGACGACCTGTCCATGCAGGAGGAGGAATAATTCCAGACCTCATCATGGATGATGGGGTACACTGGGATGATTTTGCGTTAAGAGCCTGGATGGATATCATCTCTGAATATGCCATCCGCTATGATCTGATGAACTATGGAGGTCGACTTGTGAAAATGGATTCGATAGAATCTGTCTTTCAGAATTTACCATCACATGCTTCTATGATGAATGATCTTTCGGCATTAGCTAAAGTAAGAGCGAAGGAAAAATTCAATTCACTCAATGATTATTTCCTGGCTCACCAGGATATCATATACAGGATCACTGATGCTACGATAGTGGCATACAGGACAGGTGAAGAAGGATGGTATAGAGCGTTTAACCTTGAAGATCCTCTGGTAAAAAAAGCGAATGAGATCGTGAAAGAAGATTTGCAAAAAGCCCTTGTTCAGCATTAATTCTGTCGTAAATATTCCAGTTCTCC
>JBATMM010000146.1:0-8065 GCA_049289835.1 Saprospiraceae bacterium
ATTCACTACTCACTATTTTGAAATTAAACTATAAAATACTCGGCTCCGGCCCTCCACTCATCATCCTCCATGGTTTATTCGGCATGCTCGACAACTGGCGCACGATAGCCAGAATGCTGGAAAACAAATATCAATGTATCCTTGTTGATCTGCGGAATCATGGTCGCTCTCCACATGATGAAGAAATGAATTACAACGTGATGGCGGAAGATGTGCTTGAGCTGATGAATGATCTCCATATTGAACACTCCTACCTGATGGGGCATTCTATGGGAGGTAAAGTAGCGATGTTATTTGCATTGACTTATCCGGAGAAAGTGGATAAACTTATTGTAGTTGATATTGCCCCGAAGGAATATCCAATCCATCATGCAGCAGAAATCGAAGCGATCGAATCAGTAGATCCCGCTATTTTAGAAAACCGAACAGAAGCAGAAGAATTGCTAAGAAAAAAACTTGGTGATGATCAGGCTACAATACAATTCCTTTTAAAAAACTTATCAAGGAAATCCGAGGGTGGTTTTGAATGGAAAGCCAACATGCCGGTGTTGATTTCCAATTATGATAAACTCATGGAAGGTATTGTCAAACCAGGCACCTTTGACAAGCCTGTATTATTCATCAGTGGACAAATGTCTGATTCCATCAGAGATGAAGACTTGCCAGATATTTTAACTCTTTTTCCTTCAGCTCGTCTTTCAACAGTTCCTAATGCCGCTCACTGGGTTCATGCAGATCAGCCTGAAGCATTGAAAAACGAGGTTTTAGCCTTTATTGACGGGTGATTTGCAGATGTAGTCCTTCGCGAAGGGATATAGGTGTCTTTACCCCTGAAATCCTTAACTTTGGTAGCCCAACTACTGACTCAAATCCTACAGCTATGATGGAACACAGAGCATTCTTTACTCTTCTCCTTCTATGTATTTCTATACCATTTTCCTTTGGCCAGATGATCCAGGGGCAGGATACCCTTGTCGGTAATGAATGGATCCGCTATAGCCAGAAGTATTACAAATTTTCAGTGGATCAAGATGGTGTATACAGGATCTCTAAAGCCACATTACAATCAGTCGGAATTTCAGATGAAAATGCCACAGGTGCAAAGTTCAGAATATACAATAAAGGAAAACAGGTTCCACTTTTCGTCAGCACTGATGGTCAGTTTAGTGATGCAGATTTTATTGAATTTTACGGATATCGTAACAGGGGAGAACTTGATCGGTTTTTGTTTGCACATCCGGATAGCGACATCCTGCATCCGGATCATAGCATGTACACAGATACCAATATTTACTTTCTCGCTTATGAAGGGGATGATGTTCCATCGCGCGTCAATAATATAATCAATGACCTGACAAATCCACCCACTGCGTCATCATTTTTTATGCACACTGAAGCCATCAGCTATTCCGATGCATTTAATGATCCTTACTATCCGGTCAGTGGTGGCGGTACAGTCTCCTATTCAAGTTATCTGCATGGCGAAGGTTTTTGTAAGGCAGCTGAAAACAACAGCACTACTCAAATTCCATCGTTGAATAGATTTGCCGGAGGCCCCGATGCTAATATTCATATTCGTTTGGTGTCTGCCAATCAGAATGCTCACCTTTTTGTTATTTCTTTGAATGATCAGGTTTTGGATACGCTTCATGCTGAGAATATTCTGATCAAAGATTCAACGTATACCATTCCTGTCAGTTTGTTAACTGATAACAATCAACTGAAAATAACAGACCTTATCACAGGAGGCCGTCATTCCATGGTGGATATTGAACTGACTTACCCGCAACCAACAACATTAACCGGATTTCCTCAATCATCGATACTGCTCAATGGCCAACCCGGTGCACAACATTTTATTTTTGATGGATTTCCACATCAGGACATCCAACCTGTCATCTATAGTTTTGACGGAAAAGACAGGATGCTTGCAGCAGTCAATGGTCAGGATCAGGTTGAATTTGTATGGCCCGAAACATTTACGATTAAAAGGCTTGATATCACTGATGCTTCAGGAGGCATCAAGTCCATCACGCAGCTTGAAGAAAAGCAGTTCGTTGATTTTTCAGCTGACAATACCGAATACATCATCATCACACATCCTGATCTTATGTCTATCGGAACAGGAAGTGAATATGTTCAATACCGCAGCTCTCCGGAAGGAGGATCATATCGCGCGAAAGCCTATTCAATACTTGACCTGTATGATCAGTTTGGATATGGTGTTGAAAAACATCCACAGGCGATCCGGAATTTTGTGGAATTCATTCACCGGAATTGGTCCGCAGCCAAAATGTTTTTTATCATTGGACGCGCGATCGAATACAACAAATCAAGATATGCCGGAACCGGGTGGGAGTCATTCTTCTTCGTGCCCACATTTGGCCGACCTGGTTCTGATCAGCTTTTAATGGCTACTAACTGGAATATTTTACCAAGATACCCGATCGGTCGCCTCGGCATTACGAACAGTGCCGCTATAAGTACCTATCTCAACAAGATCAGAGAATATGATTCTTCAACGAATGGCGATCAAACGCTTGAAGATAAAGCCTGGATCAAAAACGTGATCCATATAGGCGGCGGCATGGAAGCTGCCGAGCAGGATGGATTTAAGTTTCAACTTGCTCAGCTTGGTGATCAATTGGCGAGTTCTGATTTTGGTGCTAAGGTTAGTTTTTTTCAAAAGCAATCTACCGATATCATAGGTGAATCTCAATCCAAACAACTTGAGAAACTTTTGCATGAAGGAAGTACGATCATCAATTATCTGGGGCATTCCTCGACCAGTACGTTTGAGTTTAATGTACCTGATCCATCTGACTGGAATAATAAAGGCCGTTATCCTATCTTCAGTGCGATGGGCTGTAGTGCTGGTGCCATGCATGGTACTGTGCAAAGTCTGAGTGATCGGTTTATTCAACCTGCTGATGAAGGTGTGATTGCTTTTATATCAGGCTCGGGATCACAATTCCCGGGCGCGCTTTACGACTGGGCTGAACCATGGTATGAGTACATCGGAGGTTTTGGTTATGAAGGAACACTTGGAGAATCCATTCTGCACGGATTAAGGAATATCAGTAATTCAGTAAATATCGATCTGAACAACTCTAATCCTTCACGATATTTATTGGAGCAACAAACTTTGCAGGGAGACCCGGCTATCAAATTTCATCCACTGCCAGGCCCTGATTATCTTGTTGATGCCGCTTCAGTGTCGATCAACCCTGAAGTATTGAATACAAAACAGGATAGCTTTGATCTTCATTTTTCAATTTCAAATATCGGAAGGAATACACCACATGCCCTTGATTATTCAATTAAGATCAAATGGCCTGATGGACAGGAGAAAGAAGTAAAACATGGGCAGGTTCAATCCACTTCATTTCAGACCGCTGTGGCCCTTCATTTGCCTTTGCTTACGAATAAAAAACCAGGCGCATACAGATTACTGATCAATGTGGATCCTGATCATTTGATAGATGAACTTCCATCACCACAAGCTGAGGACAATAATGAACTGAAAGATAATCTTGGCACGATCGGAGTTCCATTTGTAGTGGTTGACAATGTTATTTCTGCCGTGTATCCTCCTGATTTTGCAATTGTCAATACGGTAACACCTGAATTGATCTCTACCAGCAGCAATTCGTTTACAAAACGTCAGGATATTGTCGTGGAGCTGGACACTACAGCACTTTTTAACAGTTCTGCTAAAATCCATGAAGTATTCCCTGGACATTCTGCAACACTGAAATGGTCACCACAATACAGCTTTGTCCCTGATCGTGTTTATTACTGGAGAGTGAGTACCGACAGTATATCACCACAACATCCTTACCTATGGAGTAAAAGATCATTTATATACAAGCCAGGTAGTCCGAACGGCTGGAATCAATCACACTTTTATCAGTTCACGGATGATGATCTCGTCCAATTAAATGCAGATAGTACCAAAGAAAATTTCAAGTTTGGCCGGCAAGTGAAAAATTTCAGAATGGTCAACCGATATCACAATGTTGATCTTGGCCTGGTACCATTATTTTATGAAGATGGTGTATTCAATGCAAAACTTTCCTCCGGATTCCGGAATATGGATGTAACAGGTTTTGTTGTGGCTATAGATTCTACAACCGGGAAATATATAATAAATCCCAGCGGTGGTCTATATGGTTCAGTCGGTCTTACGATACCGATGGAAGGATTCGCATACAATCTGAAAGATCCGCAAAGTCGTCAGAACATGATCAACCTGATTGAAAATATTATTCCTTCAGGATATTATGTTTTCTTTTACACGTATCAGCATCAGGGATATCCTGATTATAAACCAGTGGAATGGGCAGCTGATGAAGCAACATTCGGTAAAAGCATTTTTTCGGTGATCGAGCATCAGGCTCCTTCCTCCATGATCAGGACATTAGCGACATCAGGGAGTAAACCATATATTATATTGTTTCAAAAAGACCGAGGGCTTATTGATGAACAGATTGCTGCAAATTTTGATGATGTGATTACAGTAAGTTTTGATGGAGGAGCTTCTCTTTCCTCGGGCACGTTTACATCAACTTTGATTGGCCCTGCGTCTGCCTGGTACTCTATTGAAAATCAGATTTCAAATCTTGTTGACACTGCAGGATTAAATGTGTTTTCTGCATTTGCATTAAACAAAAGTCTTACAGATACTTTGTGGATTTCACATGACCTGAATAGTCCGGTACAATCTATCAGTGACATCGATGCGAAAGCTTATCCGTTTATGCAGCTTTCATTTACGACTGGAGACAGCTCAGCGTACAAGCCATCAGAGATCAATTTTTGGAGGGTCTACTATGAAGGTTATCCTGAATTTATTATCAATCCGGACGTTGGATTTCTCTACATCGCGGATAGTCTTTTGCAGGGACAACTCATGAGATTGAGTACCTATGTTGAAAATCTAAGCCCTTATGATGTAGATTCTCTGGCTGTCTCATTGCGCATCATTGCCAATAATTCAACCCAGGAACAAGGTTTCAAAATTCAACAGTTGAATGCGCATTCAAGTGCTCCGGTTTATTTTGAAAAAGCGACTGATCAGATGTCGGGTGATTACCAGGTATTGATGGAAGTCAATCCCGGAAGTGCGGTCAATGAATTGAATGTTTCGAATAACATTGGTATTCTTCCTCTTCATGTGGAAGGTGACGCACTTAATCCTGTTCTCGATGTGACATTTGACGGACATCACATCCTCGATGGAGATCTTGTGGCTGCGAAGCCGGTGATAGCAGTTCAGCTCCATGATGAGAATACATTTTTGCGTTTGGATGACACCAGTTCATTCGCCATGTTTCTTTCATTTCCGTCTGATGTGCAACCACGACGTATCACTTTTTCTGAAGATTGGGTGCAGTTTAACCAGGCACCCGGATCAGGCCAGAATACAGCTAGTGTGGAATTGAGACCTGACCTCCTTGAGGATGGAATCTATACATTACAAATCAAAGCCAAAGATGCTTCCGGTAATCTCGCCGGAGCGAATGATTTCCTCATCACATTTGAAGTGATCAATGCGAAGTCGGTTTCACATCTTTATAATTATCCTAACCCATTTAGTACTTCTACAAAATTTGTTTACACGTTGACCGGTAGTGGGTCACCTCCGTATTATAAAATTCAGATTATGTCCATGACCGGCAGAATCGTGAGGGAGATCACACAGGATGAAATAGGACCATTGACGGTAGGCACACACATGACAGATTTTGCCTGGGATGGGAGTGACGAAGCCGGAGGTCAGCTTGCGGCCGGCACCTATTTGTACAGACTGATCGTCAAAGATGAAAATCTCAAAGATTTTGACCGGTACAGAACCTCAGGAGACGACACTTTTTTTAGAAAAGGTTGGGGTAAACTTGTGATCATCCGATAGAAAGGTGATGACAAAAATTCAAAGATGGTTCTTTTCCAATGAAAATAAAAAAGAACATGTTAAAGCTTTGGATGGACTGCGCGGAATAGCTGTACTATTAGTTTTGCTGGCTCATTCCAGTTTTCACAGCATGTTTTTTCATCCTTTGCTTGTCTTCAATGGTATTGGAAAAGGCGGTGTCTACCTGTTTTATGTGCTATCAGCGTTTTTACTGGATAGGCAGATTGGATCTGCTTTAATAAGCAGAAAGGCAGATACATCATTCTGGAAGCGTTATTTCATGAGACGCTTTCTTAGAATATATCCTTTATTCATATTTGCATTATTCGTATTCTGGTCGCTGACCCTTTTAAACATGCCTACGGTAATACAGGATGTGCGTGATATTTTGAAGCACATTTTTATGACAGAAGGAAAAGAAATCTTTTGGTCTGTACCGGTAGAATTTAAATACTATATCATTTCTCCTTTTATACTATTGATTTGTCAGCATTTTTTAAAATGGAAACTCAAAAATATTTTTCTGTTTTTATTACTGGTGAGTTCTATGACCCTATTGACAGATTTGTATTTTCATTTTAATAGAATTTCCACATTCAAATATTTACCTGTGTTTCTCACAGGTACTTTTCTGGCCATTTTCAGTCTACAGGCGCCAACGATATCATTCATTTCAAAATGGAATAAAACAATAGGAATGGCGGGCCTGGCAGCATTGTTATTTTGTATCATCATGAATCCCAATTATATGGGAAACTGGATGGGTATGGATACCAGTAATAATGGACGAAAAGTGATGATCCTGTACGCAGTTCTTTGTTTTGTCATGTTATTCGCTGCCCTCTATACAGAAGGTATGTACAAGCGATTACTTGAAACCAGGTTTTTACGCTTCATCGGGGTTATTAGCTTTAGTATGTATCTCTTCCATATGCCGGTGATTTATTTTATTAAAAGTGACATCCTGAATATCCCTGATGGCTTAAAAATTTATTTCTTTTTTGGAGCAACCATTATAGTTTCTACTTTAACCTTTTTAGTGATAGAAAGACCTATGTCACTTATAAGGATTTCAAAGCCACCTATAGTTCCTGAAGTGATCCACTGATCAACTTCTACCTGTCTAAGTGGATATATATATCTTAGCAACGCATATGCAAAAACCAATAGTCATCGATGCTAATTCAGGTGTCAATATCCCTGACCGACTCCGGGACTGCTGGCAACGATGGGATCTGGTTATGATGTTGAGTTACAGGGACATTAAAGTTCGGTATACGCAGACTGCCATAGGCATGCTGTGGGCAGTAATCAATCCCCTGGTGTCAATACTTTTATTATTCTTTGTCTTTAACATTGTTGTCAAAGTGGATACAGAGGGCATTCCTCCTTTGTTATTTACGGTAAGCGGATTATGTGCATGGAATTATTTTTCAAAAGTTGTATCAGAAGCGGGAACATCTATTGTAGGTGCGCAGGCATTAGTCAAGAAAATATATTTTCCACGTTTAGTCATCCCGTTGTCGAAGGCTATCAGTGGTCTTGTGGAATTAGTAGTAGTGCTTATCCTTTTATTTATATTATTGATTTACTATCACTACAAAGTGGATATTCAAATCCTTCTATTGATACCCTGTATCATCCTCGTATTTTTTGTGGGATTAGGCTGCGGCATTTGGGTAGCAGCACTCACGATCAGGTTCAGAGACTTTCATTATATCGTTCCTATCTTATTACGTGTCGGCATGTTTGCAAGTCCGATTGCATATGGTACTAAAATAGTACCTCATGGATATAAATGGATACTGAGTTTAAATCCACTCACAGGGATCATCGATGGATTCAGATATGCCATCTTTAATATTCCGCTGGACTATGAGATATTCATGACCTCTGTAGGTATTAGTTTATTATTATTGATCAGTGGCCTTATTTATTTTCTACGGATGGAGAAGTATATAGCTGACATTGTATAATCAGAGACCGTAACATGGAAGCTATCATCATTGAACATCTTTGGAAAACATATCAGCGAGGGAAATCGCGAAGGGGTGATATACGCCAAAGTCTTACCTTCTGGTGGAATAATCTGAAATCAGGCCACGAATATTTTAATGCGCTTGAAGATATCAATCTGAGCATAAATGAAGG
>JBATMM010000147.1:0-2927 GCA_049289835.1 Saprospiraceae bacterium
GGGATGAGTAGGAATGGAAATTTTGGATGAGTGAGCTGCCACCATTCTGATATATTGCCTGCATAAACTATACTCACCACAAAAAGCAGAAAATAAAGTGAGAATACGATGATAAATGGCTTGTACCGGATGATGCCAAATACGTTTTTTGGCGTCAGTACCCACTTCACTTTAAATGGCTCGATCTGGACATCAATAGCTGTAAAAACCGCAAATACCACAGGTAAAATGGACAGCAGGGCCCTTGACCAGACGAGGGACATCGCCATGATCATAAGGAGAAAAACAGCTATCGGATGACGGATTGACACAGGTGCCAAATTAGCTATAAGTTTCAGATGCTTACTTTTGTAAGAAAAAGGCTAAGGCTAAGGCTGAGGCTGAGGCGATACTTCGACCTTCTCTCGCTCAGCCATGTGCTACAGCTCAGTAACCGGAAAAGCAATTAGCAATTAGCAATAGGCAATAAGCAATAAGCAAATAAACTAATAAGCTAATAAACCCAAAATGTAAATTGCCAGAAACAATATGACTTTATGAACCAATTAGATCAATTAAAAGCCATTATCTCCGAAATCGAGTCGACACAAATCCAAGATGCTGCTGCATTGGAGACGTTTCGGATCCGGTTTTTAGGATCCAAGAATATTCTGAAGCCTTTGTCGGCTTTGATTCGCGATGTGCCGAATGAACAGAAAAAGGAATTTGGCCAATTGGTGAATGAAGCTAAACAGAAGGCTGATGAATTATTTCTTAGGTACCAGGAGCAATTAGCGGGTGGTGCTTCACATAAGAATATTGTTATTCCTGATTTGTCATTGCCTGAAACTCCTTTTCAGACAGGAAGTCGTCATCCGGTCTCCATTGTGATGGAAGAGATCATTGATGTTTTTGCACGCATGGGTTTCGAAGTTGCTGAAGACAGGGAGATCGAAGATGACTGGCACAATTTCACTGCGATGAATACGCCTCCTGATCATCCTGCAAGGGATATGCAGGATACGTACTATTTGGCTTCTCCTCCGGGATGGTTGTTGCGAACGCATACATCATCTGTGCAGGCAAGAGTGATGACATCACGTAAACCTCCGATTCGGATCATTGCACCTGGACGAGTATATCGGAATGAAACGGTATCAGCGCGATCACATTGTCAGTTTCACCAGGTCGAAGTATTGTATGTGGATGAAGGTGTTTCATTTGCAGATATGAAGCAGACATTGCATCAATTTGCACAAGCCCTTTATGGAAAAGATGTTGTCAGTCGTTTGCGTCCATCCTATTTTCCATTTACGGAGCCAAGTGCAGAGATGGATGTTTATTATGGACTTGCAGACGAACATGCACATCGAATTACAAAAGGTACAGGTTGGCTGGAAATATTAGGTTGTGGTATGGTGGATCCTACAGTGCTGGAAACCTGTGGTATCGATTCCACGAAATATTCCGGTTTTGCTTGTGGGATGGGGATTGAAAGACAGGCGATGATCAAGTACAGGATCAATGATATCAGATTGCTGTTTGAGAATGATGTCAGGTTTTTGAAGCAGTTTTCAGCTGTAGTCTAGTAGGGAGCATAGAGCATAGGGCATAGAGAAGGATTGTAAATCCAAAATCTAAAATCCAAAATCGTTTATGGATGTAAGTTTACCGAAAGGGACAAGAGATTTTTTACCGATTGAAGTTGCCAGACGGCGATGGATGTTTGGCATTATTGAAGAGGTGTTCAGGACCTATGGTTATGTACCTATTGAAACACCTGTGTTTGAAAATCTGAGCACACTGACAGGAAAGTATGGCGAAGAAGGTGACCGGCTTCTTTTTAAAATTCTCAACAATGGTGATTATCTCAGTAAGTCTGATGAGGATGCTTTTCAAAAAAAAGATAGTAATAAATTCACAAGCTCAATTTCAAAAAGAGGGCTCAGATATGATCTGACTGTGCCATTTGCACGATATGTGGTGATGCATCGGAATGATATTAGTTTACCTTTCAAAAGATACCAGATACAACCTGTGTGGAGGGCTGACAGGCCGCAGAAAGGCAGATACCAGGAGTTTTATCAATGTGATGTCGATGTCGTGGGTAGTAAATCTCTTTCGTATGAAGCGGAATTGGTGCAGATCTATGACCAGGTATTTGCAGCCTTAAATATTCCGGTTGTGATCAGGATCAATCACCGGCAATTGCTTTATGGGATTGCTCAGCATGCTGGTATTTCTGAGCAATGGATTGATATGACGATGGCCATTGACAAGCTTGACAAAATAGGGGAGACAGGCGTGCGAAAAGAAATGAGTGAACGGGGGTTTACAGCAGATGCACAGGATAAAATATTTTATCTTCTCCGGCAAAAAGATCTGCTATCGCTAAAAAATATTTTAGGTAAAGGAAGTGAAGACACAAAAAGTATCGATGAGCTTGACAAAGTTTTCCAATATTTGAAAGGATTAGTATTAAATAATAAAATCGAATTTGATATCACTCTCGCCCGAGGTCTTGGTTATTACACTGGTTGCATATTTGAAGTGAATGGTATTGATGCTAACATGGGAAGTCTTGGCGGAGGAGGACGATATGATAATCTCACAGGTGTGTTTGGCTGGCCGGATGTTCCTGGTGTAGGGATTTCATTTGGGGCAGAAAGAATTTATGATGTCTTGGAAGCAAAAGGACTTTTTCCTTCACATGTACAAGCTGGCCCGAAAATTTTACTTGCAGCATTTGATGAAGCTTCACATCAGTATGCATTCAAATGTGTCACTGCTCTGCGTCAAGCCGGGATTTCTTCAGATCTCTATCCTGAGCCGGGTAAAATTAAAAAGCAACTTAAATATGCTTCTGATATAGGATGTGCTTATGTTGGAATAGTAGGGGAGACGGAAATGCAAAAAGGAGTCGTGATGCTTAAGGATCTGACGAGTGG
>JBATMM010000148.1:0-12947 GCA_049289835.1 Saprospiraceae bacterium
CAGTAACAGGGAACACAAGAGTGAAACATGGACCACCAGGACCACCTGGTCCACCTGGTCCACCTGGTCCACCTGGTCCACCTGGTCCACCTGGTCCACCTGGTCCACCTGGTCCACCTGGTCCACCACCATGATGACCACCGCCAAGACTGTCAGGCCCACCACCGTGATGACCACCCCCAACAAGGACTGGCTTGCAGAGTGCAATCAGGTCTTTCATAGCCTGAGGATTGTCAACAGTAATGATTTCACCAGCCTGATTGATCACCTGGATAGGGAACACCAATGTAGGCCTGTTATTTGGCTGAGGTTTTCCGCCATTGGCTATGTACCAATCACGGATAGCTTGTTTAAGCGTGACATAATCGGTCACTTCTACTGTAGAGCTGTCTGAAAACTGAACGGTAACAGGAAAAACCAATTCGTAGCAACCGGCCATACCGACACCACAACCGGTCTCAATGCCCCGGGTAGACAGAAGTACAAAATTGTCAACACCTGTCGCGGCATCATCTTTCTGACAAGAGGTAAAAAACCCTGCTATCATTATGGATAAAACCAACCCTAAAGACTTAATGAAATTTTTGTTCATGATAAATTAATTTTAATGATTAATGTTCGATTTCAACAGTAAGAAGAGGGGACGGTTGTTTTGTACTCATGCATGGGATAAAAAAATTATTGCGGAAAAGTGCAGGCGAAATGGAAAGGGGAAATGCCAATGTATTTTGTTAGCCTCGCGGCATGATCACAGGGGTATTAAACCCCTAAACCGATAGCGGGTCAAAGAATATGAGATCCCTATCTTCATAGTATTGATGAAAGAAGTAATATTAGACCTCAGAATCAATACGAGATGTGTGATATACCTCGTTTCCCTTTTCATTTACCTATAAAAAAGGATAACAACTTACCGGCAAGTCGTATCCTAACAGGAACAACAGCGAAGCCTTAATGGAGGAAACCAAACATTGGGAATCATTAAAAAACGGAGATCCGGACGGACTCCGCGAACTGTACAATGCCCATGTTGATGACCTGTACCGTTACGGAGTGGTCCTTTGCCATGATTCCGACAAAGTCAAAGATTGCATCCACGATCTGTTTGTATATGTCTGGAATTTCCGTGAGCGGCTCAGCGTACCCGATTCTACCAAAGCCTACCTGATGGTTTCATTGCGCAGGCGAATTTTTGAAAAAGGGTCAAAAATCAATTCCCTCACTGTTGAAATGGATTCATCAGAAGAATCCGTTGTATTGACAGAAGGTCATGAAGAAAAGTGGATTCAACTTGAAGACGAAACTGCCCGCCAAAAGCAATTAGACAATGCTCTTGGGCAGCTCAGTGAAAGACAACGGGAAATCATCCATATGAAATACTATCAGCAGCTGGACTATGATGAGATCGGCAGAATCATGAACCTCAACTATCAATCAGCCCGCAATCTTGTCACCCGCGCGCTGACCGCACTCAGAAAGGAGATGACGATCATCATAACCATTTTATTCTTAATCCATTGAGTACAAAAGACACCTAAAGGACTCTAATCATAAATATCGAATTGTATTTTGGTAAAAATCAATGCTCAAAAATCTTAAAATAACAACCGTTTATACGGCAGTTTTATACTTCATTCTTGCTACATTCTCCGGAATATCATGTACCAAGGATCAGGTCTTTGACCTTTTTGTGGACAATTCATTACAGGAATATTTTGATCGTTTTGTAGTGGAGGGAGCGAAAAGGAACGTGACTGTAGATTATGAAGCAGCCAGAGTCAGCGGTTATATAAAAGAGATCAACTCACCCAATGTGATAGGCCAATGTGCACATGATCCGAAAAAGCCGAATACGGTCATCCTCGACAGAACTTACTGGAATAATGGAACGGATTTAGAAAAGGAGTTTCTGGTGTTCCATGAATTAGGGCATTGTGTATTAAACCGTGAACACTTGGATGAGGCTGATGCGCACGGCAATTGCATCAGCATCATGACAAGCGGTTCGGCACAATGCAGAATTAACTACACAACTGATACGCGGGATAAACTCCTCGATGAATTATTTATGAAATAAAAATGGGGGCAGATGGAGGATAGATACAAATTATTTTCAGCGCCGGAATTGGCCGGTGAAGATTCTTTTATACGTTGGATTCAGCTTGGTGATGATGACCTTGCGTGGACTCAATGGCAACAATCATATCCGGAGCGACAATCAATAGTAGATGAGGCGAAGTATATCGTGCAGATGATGTCAGGCCAGGCAACGACATCTTTGGATGTCAACGCCAAACAGGAATTGTGGAAGAGCATTTCATCAGACATTTCAGGTAAAAATAATAATACTAAAACACGAAATCTCATTTTTCGCTGGAGTGTTGTTGCGGCAGCTGCTATTGCACTTTTCGTATGGTTCAATATTTCATCGGGAGATCAGAACATTGTCGTATCCTCCGGTGTGACGGCTGATATAAAGCTACCGGAATCAAGTGTAGTGACTGTCAATGCAGGATCCATAATCAAGTACGATGAAAAACACTTTCAGCAGGATCGCGAAATCAGGATGGAAGGTGAAGCGTTTTTTAAAGTAACTCCCGGAAGCAAGTTTACAGTCATCACCCCTCAGGGGAATGTCACTGTTGTGGGAACAAGTTTTAATGTGATCTCACGTCCGGGTAGGTTTGAAGTCAGTTGCTATACAGGGAAAGTCAAAGTAGAGCAGGCACCAAATGATAAGGTGGAGATCACTAGTGGCCAGCGATGTTCTGCAGCCAGAATGCAGGATAATCTTCAATTGAATCAATTTGATCCTTCTGCAAGCACACCAGACTGGACACGAGGAAAATTCACATTTGAAAACCAGCCTCTTTCCATGGTGGTCAGTGAACTTGAGCGTCAATATGATGTTACAGTGAAAATATCTCGGGGAATTGAGGATTTGAAATACAGCGGCCTTTTTGAATCGGGCAATCTTGATACAGCCGTTTATATGATCACATGGCCACTACACCTTTCAGCAAAGATTTCTGATAAAACGGTTACTATTTCCCGTTGATCGCTTATGAATTTATTTCGGACAAGAATTATTCTGCTTATTCTTTTCATGTATGTTGCTGTGCTATCTTATAGCCAGGTTTCCGGATTTGATTCTTTTATATCCAGAATTTCGAAACAATATCATATTGATCTGGCGCTTGCCCCTGAACTTATACCCGCTCTTGATTCTATCCGGAATGCAGGTTTAAAAAATGGAAACATAGAAGACCTGCTTCATCAATTACTGGCCGGAACAAATATTTCTTATCAAATCGTAGATGGGAATAAATTGATGCTGAGAAGAGAAACAGCTCCTCAGCAAGGCTCAGGATCAATAGAATTAAAAGGAACAATCGTAAATCATGATGGAGTCCCTTTGCCATTCGCCGCCGTGAGCCTGGGGGAATCAACACATGGTGCTTTCACGGATGAAAATGGAAACTTTACACTTCGTGTCAATGATGCATCAGGCACAATTCTGGTCAGCTATCTGGGTTTCAAAACGATGACCATGTCAGTTCAATCTTTTATCGGGGATAATCAACAAAAGGTCAGAATGGAATTGAATGCCGTTCCACTGAAGCAAGTCATCATCGTGGTACCCTTTCAACAAATATCTTTTAACAGGGATGCACAGTCTATTGATCTCAGAGGATACCAGTTTTTTTCTGCGGATCAATTGTTAAATGGAAATTCCGAACAGCTCATCAATGGACTCACAGAGTATACTCATTTTTCATCTGATCAGGGAATACGTCTGCGGGGGAGCGATGCTGAGAATTCATTAGTGCTCATGGATGGACTGCCGGTATATGATCCGTATCATTTTTACAACATCTTCAGTGCATTTAACGGACATTACTTCTCTTCTGTAAAACTGTATAAGAATAATATGCCGGTGGAATATGGAGGAAGAGTTGACGGTTTGATCAGCATTGATTCTGATCATGATATCGCGGGATCCAAACTAATACTGGATACAGATTTGTTACTATCATCCTTATCTGCTGATTGGGATATTTCACCCAAAGTAATATTCACTGCAGGAGGAAGAGTTTCACACACAAGTGTTCTGAACAAAGCCCTAAGTGATAGTTCTGTTTCAAATTTTAGTAACAAGCCGGGATTCTCTAAGGACAATAATGAATATACATCTTCGCAGCAACCGACATTTAATTTTTATGATATCAATCTTGGTCTTCGGGCCGGAATCGGATATCAAAGTAATCTTGAATTATCATATTTCAAAAGCCGGGATCATCTCGAAACACGCATTGCAACGGACTTTGAATTTACTGAGCACGGGAATGAAATCATTTCAGTGAACCAGGAAATTAATAACAAGGATACGTGGCAGAACGAAGGAATGTCTTTTGATTATCAATTACCAATTTTGAATAAATCCACATTTAACCTGAATGGATTTGTATCATCTTTTGAGAAGGGCTCAACATATGAATCCTATTTTGATGAGTTTCAACATAACATGCACCATGTATCTGAAAACTCCGGATTGCAGAACAGCCATTTACAAACAGGAGGATTAAAGGCGTTCATTGCAAAAGATTTGCCGGGCGAACGAGAATATAAAATAGGATTGGACCTTCAAAGACATAAAATAGATTTGCTGGCCACAGAAAACAACATGTCCTATCTGACTCAGGCACAGCAGGAACTGGAGACTACTTTATTTGGTGAATACAGGATTGGGGTGCTTAAAAATCTGCAATTGACTTTAGGTGGTCGTCTCGCGCATTTGCAGAGTTCATCAAAGATTTATGCCCAGCCGCATGTGTTGCTCAATTATTTCCCGGATCACCACTGGACATTGAAAACGTCCTATTCAAAAAATATACAGGCCATACAGCAACTAACATTGGAAAACAGATATGGACGTGAAGTAGAATTTCTTGCGCTTAGTGAGCCTGATGCCGGCTATCCGGTATTGAAGTCTGATAAATATATGGCCGGTGCAGGTTATACCACATCCAATCTGAATATAGATGTTGAAGTATATTATAAAAAACTGGATGGGTTAATTAATATTCGTGCATTGCGACCAGATCCTTCTCATGATGATCATACATCTCCCGGCGAATTCTACCGACTGTTTAGTGGAGATGGCTGGACAGCAGGAATGGATTTATTGATGGCGTACAAGAAAAATAATTTTGAGACTACAGTGTCGTACACGCTAAGCAAAATTTCGGAGCGCTTTGATATGTTGTTCAATGGACAACCATTTTCTCCGGAAGAAGACAGAAGACACCAGGTTAAGTTATCAGCAGATTATAAAATTGGAAGATTCACCATGAATTCATTGTTGACATATAAAACCAAGGCGCCTTATCTGAGCCTGGTAAGAATAGACGGAAGAGATGGAATAGGTATGGGTGACCCGAACCAATCATTCAGATATTTGCCCCCGTATTTCAGTCTGGATCTGGGATTGGATTATTCTTTCAATTGTTTTCATCAGCCCGCGCAGTTTGGCCTATCGTTGATCAATGCCACGAATCATAAAAACATAAGTGACCTCGAACATATCGGCAGAGTATCCAGAGATAAAGGAATGGGCGGTAATAACGGCTTGTATGTAACACAACAAACAGAACTTCTGGGAAGGACGTTTAATGTGCATTTCCGGTATTTGCTGAAATAAGAGGGTAAGACAGTAAGACAGTAAGAGGGTAAAGCTACCTTCACAATTATTGATGGCTAGTGATGAATTTAAGAAGAATAAATTATTTTTTTGAGTCGTCTTACGGTCTTACCTTCTTACGGTCTTACATCTAGTAGATGATCACCGGCATGATGAGCATCATCACTTCTTCGTGTTCGATTTGTTCGTCGGGATAGATGAGGACCGGTTTGCTGGGGACGGACATGGTCATGTGGATATCTTCCTGGGTCAATGCATTGAGCAGTTCGATAAAGAACCGTGCATTGAAAGCGATATCCATCGGATCGCCCTCAAACTCACAGCTTAGTTGCTCACTTGCTTCATTGGAAAAATCCATGTCTTTCGTGGTGATGGTAAGACTATTGTCGGCAAGGCGGAAGAATACCTGATTTGTAGTCCTGTTGGCAAAAATGTTGATTCTTCGCAAAGCACCGAGAAGATGTGTGCGGCTAATGTAAAGAACATTTTTATTATTGACCGGAATGACAGCGTTGAAATCAGGATAAGACTGATTGATCAATCGGCAGATCACCTGAGTATCATCGAAACGGAAAAATACGTGTGATTTGTTGTATTTCAAATATGTGTTTCCTTCTGTGGGTGCAGCACCACGAAGAAGAGCCATTGCTTTTTTGGGCACTACGAAAGAACCTGTTTGCTCGGTTGATGTACCCAGGGCGTGATATCGTACTAATTTGTGACCATCGCTTGCGACAAAACTTATCTTATTGAAATCCACGACCACATTGACACCGGTCATAGCAGGACGCATCTCATCAGATGTTGTCGCGAATATAGTATAGTTGATACCTGCCAGAAGGTGAGCGACAGGAATCAATATTTCTTTATCATCAGAAGATGGCAGTGCCGGGAAATCATCCGGTGGATCCACAGCCATCTTGTACATCCCGTTTTCAGTCGTCAACACCAATGATCGCTGATCCTGATCGATATCAAAAGAGACTTGTTGATTGGGCAACGCTTTAAGTGTTTCCAAAAGAATTTTTGCAGGAATGGCCACAGAGCCATCATCCTTGCTTTCCACATCCATACGGGTGGAGATGCTTGTCTCAAGGTTGGTGGCAGTGAGTGTCATCACACCTTTGCGGATGTCAACCAGAAAATCTTCTGTAATCGCCAGTATCGGATTTGTGTGTATAGCGCCGGCTACTATATTGAGATGTTTTAATAAATCACCTGATGAGACTTTAAATTCCATTTATCCTAAAGGTTAAATCGTATGAAATGTTGCTGCCGGGAGGATTCCGGATGCCGTAAAGTTAACAGTAGTCCCGATAAAAACGGCAACCCTCGAACGAACACTAAAAATATACTCAAACCCACAATTGTATGCTTGCTAGTCTTAGTTAGTACTTTTGACCTATGACACCCTTAGAAGAACAACCCCACATCCAGGCAATAAAAGAATTAAAGCTTCCCATCTATGAATCTATACGATTAGCCAATGGTATGCCGGTCTATTTCATTAGTGGCGGATCAGAGCCGGTCATGAGAATCGAGATCGTGTTCAGATCAGGAGGAAGTCATGATATCAAACCCGGTGTTGCTGAATTTATGGCAGGATTGCTCTCAGAGGGCACACAAAAAATGACTTCTATTGAACTCGCAGAACACATCGAATCACGTGGCGCGACTATCCAGACGCGCGGAGGGGTAGATACTATTCGGGTGAGGTTGTTCACTTTGACCCGTTTCCTGCCTGAATTGATGGGAGTCATCACAGATGTCATTCAGATACCTGCTTTTGACTCGAATGAATTAAAGCTGTACGCTGAAAACAAAGTAGAACGTCTGCAGATAGATCTTAAAAAGAATGAAGTTATTGCCTACCGGCATCTCACGGAGGCCATATTTGGTCCGGGTCATCCATATGGAAAGAACGCAAAGTCCGAGGATTATCTTTCCATCACAACTGATGATCTCCGATACCACCATTCGCTCCATATTCATCCCGACAGGGGGATGGTCTTCATATCAGGAAGTTTTGGTCAGAAGGAAATGGATATTATTCAAAACACCCTTGGCCAATGGTCACCAGTTCATGCAAATGGTGTGGGCACTTTAAGTACTCATGAAATAAAGAGCAGAACAGGCTTAATTGAGATACCGGGTCCACAGGCACATCAAGCAGCTATCCGGATAGGCAGGAAGCTCTTTCCTCAAAGTCATCCGGACTACAATGGCTTATTTTTATTGAATACCATCCTGGGAGGATATTTCGGAAGCCGCCTGATGACTGAGATCCGCGAGAACCAGGGCATGACGTATGGCATCTACTCAAGTGTGGATTCATTTGCAGAAGACGGGTGTTTTTATATCAGCACAGAGACGGCTACTGACAATGTGGAGAAGGTGATCCTTGCTATCAAAGGAGAAACGGACAGGCTGCGCACCGAGCTTATTCCTGAAGCCGAACTCGACATGGCCAGGAATTATCTCATGGGCCATCTGATGACACAGCTTGATGGTCCTTTTGCCTCGACCGATTATATAAAAACCATGAAAATTGAGGGATTAAATGATGGGCAGTTTGATACTCTTATTTCCACCATTCAAAACTGTACGGCTGAAACATTAAGGGACCTTGCAAATGAGTATCTTGATCTTGATAAATGTGTAACTGTAGTGGTTAAATAGAGAATTCCTTAATACCTGTAGAAAGCCTTCCAGGAGCTGATTTCAGGTAAATTTCCTTTATTTTGGAAAAAACGGTTTCTTTGTAGCCCTTTGAAGAAAAAACGGATGGCGACCCATGCGAATAATCCGGAAAAAAGAAAGGAAATCCAACAAATTAAACAACTCCTTTTTGGATGAAGAGTTGATCAGGTCAAGTTAGTCAGGCGCATGAAATTATTTAGTCTTTTTGTACAGGAGATCGCTATTGATCTGGGCACAGCGAATACGCTGATCATCCAGGACGGAGTCATAGTGATCGATGAACCTTCTATCATAGCGATTGATACCAGGACCGGTCAAACCATAGCCGTGGGCACCCGGGCTATGCAGATGCACGAAAAAACGCATCAATATATCAAGACGATCAGGCCGCTCAAAGACGGGGTCATCGCAGATTTCCAGGCTGCTGAGAATATGATCGAGGGGATGATCAATATGATCGGTACCAAGCGCAGATTCTTTACTCACCTCAAGATGGTCGTTTGTATCCCAAGCGGTATCACAGAGGTTGAAAAACGAGCTGTCTTTGATTCTGCAGATCACGTCGATTCCAAGGAAACATTTCTCATATTCGAACCGATGGCGGCTGCGCTGGGCATCGGTCTTGACGTAGAGGAACCTGTAGGGAATATGATCATTGATATCGGCGGCGGGACTACAGAAATAGCTGTGATAGCACTTTCCGGTATTGTAACGGATCAAAGTATCCGGACAGCTGGAGATGAATTCACACAGAATATTGTCGATTATCTGAAGCGCAATCAGAACATATTGATCGGCGAGCGTACGGCAGAGCAGATTAAGATACACGTTGGGTCTGCACTAAAGCAACTTGACAATCCGCCACCTGATTTTGCAGTCAATGGCCGGGATCTGATCACAGGTATTCCACGTCAGATAACGATTAGCTATGCAGAAGTAGCCGAGGCGCTCGATGAGTCTATTGTAACGGTTGAAGAGGCCATCCTCAAGGCATTGGAGAGTACTCCGCCTGAGCTTGCTTCTGATATCTACAAGACAGGGTTGTATCTGACTGGTGGAGGGGCTTTGCTTCGCGGCCTGGATAAGCGTATATCACGCATTACAAAACTACCGGTGCATGTAGCCGAAGAGCCTCTTCGTGCAGTCGTAAGGGGTACAGGAATCGCACTAAAAAATACTGACCGTTTTTCATTTCTTATAGACAGAAAGCGTGTCTGATTACGTTCACTAAGTCTGGTCATCAGTATATCTTCGCCTGATACATGAATAACCTACTCCTGTTCATATTCAGGTATTCAGCCTTCCTTTTGTTTGTGCTTCTTGAGATCGTTGCGCTTGTCTTTATCGTGCGGTACAATGAAGACCAACATGCTATTTTCCTCAATTCGTCCGCCATGTTTTCGGGTAAGCTGTACAAAATGGCAGATAATACCTATAAGTATGGCCACCTCAGAGTGGTAGCTGATAGCCTGGCCCATGAAAACGCAGAGCTCAAAACAGAGCTTTTTAATATGGAAAGGACCTTTCAACACTATGCAGTGACAGACAAACCATTGGATAGTTGTATCCTGGAGCCATTCAAGATCATCAGTGCCAGCGTCATTAATAATTCAATCAACCAACGCAACAATCATTTTACGATTGACCGGGGAGCCCGTGATGGAATACGCAATGGTATGGGTGTGATCAGCCCACATGGAATAGCAGGAATAGTAGATGAGGTCGGCGATCAATATTCTACCGCTATTTCGATTTTGCACAGCGCTGCCCGTATCAGTGCGTCTATCAAAAGAAATAATTTCTTCGGCTCATTAGTGTGGAAAGAAATTAACCCGGCGTATATGATTCTTGAAGCTATTCCGAGACAGGCGGACATCCTGGTCGGCGATACAATCATCACCAGTGGTTATTCATTCATTTATCCAAGGGGAATTTTTATTGGTACAGTCAATCGGTTCTGGACAGAGGGCGGCAGTAATTATTATACGATAGAAGTAAGGCTGCAGGAAGACATTTCCAGACTGGACAGAGTTTATGTTGTTGATTACAAAGATGCTCAACAGCTCATCCAATGAACAGGGAGACCTTAAAACATATCATACGGGGCATCCTCTTCCTGATCTTCCAGGTACTCATCCTTAAGCGGATCAGTTCAGGTAGTCAATGGTTGTGGGTATATGCAGACATCTTCATTTATCCCATCATCATTCTCCTGCTGCCCATCAGAATGACACGGCACTATGTCATTCTGATTGGATTTCTTCTGGGATTGTTTCTTGATATGTTTTATGATACAGTAGGCGTTCACGCATTCGCATTGACAGCGATGGCGTATGCGAGGGGAATAGTTCTGGCTTCTATTGAACCCAGGGGAGGATACCAGCTCACCATGAGTCCTACAAGACACTCGATGGGGATCAACTGGCTACTGGCGTACACGGCTATTTGTCTGATCGTGCATGTATTCCTGTATTTTACGGTTGAGATATTCACCTTTGTGTACATCGGAAAGATACTTCTCAAAACTTTCCTTACGTTTTTGTTATCCATGATGGCCATAATGGGATATCACCTGCTTTTTAATCCTCGCAAATAATGAATAAAGAACGCCAATCGGACCGGACCATCTGGATCAAGCGGTTTATCATTTTTGTTGCAGGCATTTTAATTCTGCAGACAGGATGGTTGCAATTGATTGATCCAACGTATGGTCAGAAGGCAGAACGAACGACTTTAGTACGGCGTACACTTTATCCCGGCCGGGGACTTATCCTGGATCGTAATGGGCATCTTATGGTTCACAACATTCCGGTGTATGATCTGAAAGTGGTTTACAATCAGATTCCTAAAAACCTGGATACAGCTCTTCTTTGTCAGTTGCTTGAAATTGATAAATCAACTTACAGAGAACGACTTGAAAAGGACTGGAAATCACTTCGGTTTTCAAAGTCAATTCCATTTACGTTTATGGAACATATTCCTGCTAACAAGTTTCAGTATATCCAGGAATTTCTGCACTTGTTTCCCGGATTTTATGGAGAACTCAGAAGTGCGAGAGGATACTTTGAAAATCATAGCGCGCATATACTTGGATATATGTCTGAAGTGGATCAGAATAAAATAGATCAGTCCAATGGAACATATGTGCCCGGTGATTATTGTGGGTCAACAGGTGTAGAGAATTATTACGAAAATTTGTTGCGGGGAACAAAAGGTGCTCAGTACATTCTCAAAGACAATCTTGGCCGTGAAATTGAGAGTCTTGATAATGGCCGACATGATTCACTCGCGATATCGGGAGATAATATCATTCTTTCACTCGATCATATCTTACAGGAATATGGCCAGGAACTATTGCAAAATAAAAGAGGAAGCATTGTTGCCATCGAACCATCGACAGGTGAAATATTGGCGATGATCAGTTCACCGGGATATGATCCGAATGAATTATCAATATCAAGAATGCGTGGAGAAGTTTTTGCGAAGCTGCAAAGTGATACACTGAATCCTTTGTTTGACCGATCGGTTATGGCGCAGTATCCTCCGGGTTCTATTTTTAAACCTATACTTGCTCTGGCCGCAATGCAGGAAGGAGTTCTCGACGAGAATAAAACTGTTTTCTGCAATGGCTCATACAATCTTGGGGGATTCAGGAGGGGATGTCATAATCATCCTGCGATACATAATGTGTCACAAGCCATTCAGTATTCGTGCAATACTTATTTTTTCACAGTGTATAAAGATGTGATTGATGATGCCGGATATACATTGCCTGAAATCGGGATGCGTAAGCTGAACAGTTATTTGACTGAATTTGGATTTGGAAGAAAAATAAGTGTTGACCTACCGAATGAAAAATCAGGTAACCTTCCCGGTCCCGATTATTTTGATGAAGTATATGGATCAGGGAAATGGAGATCTTCTTATATACTATCGATGGGCATCGGACAGGGTGAATTACAGCTGACGACGTTGCAGATGGCACATGCGGCATCTATCATTGCCAATGAAGGAACGTATACGGATCCGCATATATTAAAAGCAAGAGTACCTGCAGGCGGAGAACCGAAAGTTGAGTTTTATCCACGACGCAGAGTGTCTATTGATTACAGATACTTTGAACCTGTCATCGAAGGAATGGCTGGTGCAGTGAGGGCAGGAACAGCAACACTCGCCTCTAATCCTGAATATGAAGTTTGTGGCAAGACAGGAACTTCTGAAAATCCTCATGGCCAGGACCATTCTGTATTTTTTGGATTTGCTCCTAAGAATCAACCCAAGATAGCGATAGCTGTTTATATTGAAAATGCGGGTTGGGGTGGAGCATTTGCAACTCCGGTAGGCGGACTTATGATGGAAAAATATCTGAAAGGAGAAATCATAGAAGCACACAAGGGAATTGAAAAGAAGATGTTGGAGACAGATTTGATACATAAGATTAAATCGTGAGCCCCTAAATCCCCTAAAGGGGACTTCATGATAAAACTCGCTAACGTATGTTCGAGTGTCTCTGACCTCGAACAAAGATAAATCAGAAGAGTAGTGT
>JBATMM010000149.1:0-1945 GCA_049289835.1 Saprospiraceae bacterium
CTATTTTGGGCCAGTTCGTTGAGCCATTCCATGATCAGCTTTTTAAGAAATCTTCAATATGCTTTTTCAGACCGGCTTCAAATTTCTTTTCATCTCCGGCATTCATAAATGCAAAGTCAGTGAGGTCTTTCTTCCTGCCCGTTGTTGGATTATACAGAAACAGTGATGTGCCGAAGGCTTCAAACTGTTCAGTCATTTTCTTATTCTTCTTATCCTCTACATTGACCAGTGAGAAAGGGATGTCGGGAAAATAATCCGCAAGTGTTTTTTTAGTTAGCTCTTCAATTTTCAGACAGGTCGCACAGCGATGTTCGTTATGAAACTGGATGACCTGAATGACCTGCTCATCATTGGCTTTATCTGCATTGGCCCTTTTTATTAAGGATGATTTGGAATAAATAGACTGAGACTCTTTAGCAAGTGTAAGCTCTTTGGCCTCATCTGTGTTGCCGGCATTTGATACAATCAGAAATACAGATCCGGCTTTATTGGAGGCATCCATATCAGCTTGAACGGAAGCAGGGATAAATTGCATTCCAAAGCAAGCTGTAAATGCAATGGTCAAAATAGATTTTTTCATTATTG
This sequence comes from Saprospiraceae bacterium, assembly GCA_049289835.1. Lineage (GTDB taxonomy): Bacteria > Bacteroidota > Bacteroidia > Chitinophagales > Saprospiraceae > Opimibacter. Next base: position 586 of record JBATMM010000149.1, read on the forward strand.
TATTTTTTGTTTGCGTTATTAATTGAATTATATAAAGTGATGTTTTTCCTATTTCATTTCAGTTAAAGAATTAAATTGAAAAAGTAACCTGATAAGATCATAAAGAATGCAATCGTACCAAAGTAGATCACGATCAATTTTACAGTCATTACTTTTTTAAGCAGCATTGCTTCAGGAAGAGATAACCCGATGACGCCCATCATAAAGGCAATGGCAGTACCTAACGGCACTCCTTTAGCAACCAATACCTGTACTATAGGTATGACTCCGGCAGCATTGCTGTACATGGGTACTCCCATGATGACTGCCAGTGGTACCGCATACCATTGTCCTTTGGTAATATAATGTTCAAAAAACCCTGTTGGTAAAAAACCATGCATGGCACCGCCGATAGCAATGCCAATGACAATATACAGGGATACACTTTTTACAATCGTGAATGCATCTTTGACGATGGAAGGGAGCCTTTGCCATAGTGTACGTTTCTCTTCCTGTAGTTGTTCCTCCGTTTGTGCATTAGCGATGATATTTTGTACCCAGGGTGATAGATTTTTTTCCAGTTTAAGTTTACCTAATGTAAATCCACCTATGATTCCCAGGACGATGCCTGTAACTACATACAATGCAGTTACTTTAAATCCAAATGCACCGGCAAAAATGGCAATCGCTACTTCATTGACCAGGGGCGCTGTAATCAGATAAGTAAACGTTATTCCTAAAGGAATTCCACCTTTTACAAATCCAATAAATAATGGAACGGATGAACATGAACAAAATGGCGTAATCACACCAAATGAAGAGGCAAATAAATATTCGAGACCATACATCTTACGACGACTCAGAAAATTGCGCACTTTATCAACGGGAAAATAGGAATTGACAATTCCCATAATGATGATGATCGCAAAGAGTAATAAGAATATTTTTAATGTATCAAACACGAAAAAATTAAGGGCCTCACCCAAATGACTTTCGGAGGAAACGCCAAGCACTGAATAAATCAGCCAATCAGCAAAGTGTTGAAGCCAGTTGAACATGAGTATAATATTATTCAGTAACAGGCACTGCAATCGTTATTTGAAAAATTGCTGTATTCAGGTATTGTGGGAGGGTAGATTTCATTTGCCATTGATTGATTAGTTTTCAAACTGTATTTGTGTAATGAAAACGAGCGTGCGTTATAGTTTATACATACTTAATACAATCAATTCTTCATCCTTTTTTAATTCTTTCCTTTTATTAGCTGCCCATTCCATGACAACAGAAACCTGTGGCTCAGTAGTATAACTATAGGTAGGAGTGTTTGTGGTGAGGATTTCAGATTTATGCGTATGTCCGGTGTTATCCTGTATGACATAGC
>JBATMM010000150.1:0-7759 GCA_049289835.1 Saprospiraceae bacterium
AGTCGGTGGTTTTATGCCTTTATTATTCTTTCAGGTATAGCGTTGATCTATGGACTGTACCAATACCGGTTGAAACAAATCCAAAAAAACTACGATTACCAGACCAAACTTCAGCAACTGGAAATGACGGCATTGAAAGCCAAAATGAATCCACATTTTATATTTAATTGCCTCAACAGCATTAAGGGATTGATACTGATAGGTGACACTGATAAAGCCGTCAATTATATCGGCACCTTTTCCAAGCTGGTGCGAAGCTCCCTCGATAGTTCAGATGAAAAACTGATAACCTTAAAAGAGGAAATTGATATTGCCGAAAATTATCTTGCGCTTGAGCATCTTCGATTCGGATCAAAGCTTGCCTGGAATATTAGCCGTCCGGATGAAGCTCTGCTTCTTGGCGTTAAATTACCACCATTTGTCCTGCAACCGCTGATTGAAAATGCAATCGTCCATGGCATGGCGTATGCACATCATGATGGCTTTGTCAGGATCATCACGCTGAAAGAAAAAGACTTAATCCGTATAAAAATTATTGATAATGGAATCGGCCTAACTCAGGCCAAAAAAATAAACGTACACAAAGAACATCAGACCAGGAAACACCTTGGGGTATCTCTTGTCCAACAAAGACTGACTATCATTCACGGCTCCTTAAATATCTACGAGCATAAGGACAGCCAGGGAAACATCGCAGGAACCATTTCAGAAATAATCATTCCACATCCATCATGAATAAAAATATCACGGCCATAGCCATTGATGACGAAGAATTGTGCAACAAAGCCCTTGAAGTTGAAGTCCGGAAATATTGTCCAGAGATTCAGATGATCGGCACATTTACAGATCCCCGGGAAGGCATGCAGGCCATTACAGATCTGCAGCCCGATATCGTGTTTCTGGATATTGAGATGCCATGGTTGAATGGATTTGAATTGTTGGATAAGCTTCAGCCCATTCGTTTTGAAGTCATCTTTGTCACGGCTTATAATGAATATGCCATCAAAGCTTTCCGTTCAAAAGTGCTGGACTACCTTTTAAAACCTGTCGAGCCGGCTGACCTGGTCGATGCGGTCTATCGTGCCATTGAAAAAATACACCGGAAAAGCCGGAGTGAAGAATTGGAAATCCTGTTATCGAAGTACGCTTCATCTCATCTCACCGATATCCTGTCCATTCCAACACAGGAAGGATTGGAATTTTTAAATAAAAAAGAAATTATGTATTGCGAAGCGGAAGGAAACTATACGTATATTTTTACCCAGGATGATAAAAAAAGGTTGATCCCAAAAACGCTGAAAGACATTGAAGCCATGATCAATGATGCAGGATTTTTGCGCATACACCAATCCTTTCTTGCCAACATCGCCTATCTGAAAAGTTATCTGCGTCAGGATGGAGGATTCATTGAATTGAAAAATGGAAAGCAGCTCCCGGTGAGCCGGGCGAAAAAAGAAGACCTGTTGAATAAATTCCGGGAATGAAACTATTTTCGATTTTCGATTTTCGATTTTCGATTTTCGATTTTCGATTTTCGATTTTCGATTTTCGATTTTCGATTTTCGATTTTTAAGAACTATCCATCGCAGCTACAAGCTGCTTGAAACAGATTAAAATATTTTTTTGAAGATTCGAAATATTGATTTTAAGTGAAAACTTAAAATAGCGTCTGATGATGACTATTTTATCTTAAAAATAAACGTCAGATTCCCACATTGCTCTACTGGTGCAGTAGCATCAGAGACAAAAATATAAGTAGCTGCCATCGCTTCTGCTTTACGGATGAGATCAGGTTCTCTGATGTTTGAACCCAGAGGGTTAAATTTTGTGCGGATTACTTTTCCGTTTCTGTCTACACAAATACTTACAGTCATGTGACCTTCTTTGACTGCGATGCTGCCTACATTTCCGCGGGAAACAAGCTTCCTGTCAAATCCTTTTCCTAGGCCTACCTGCCAACCAAGACCTGTTCCATCATTTCCCACACCGGTATTTTTGCCGGCACTTCCTACACCGGTTCCACCGCCCGGACCAGAACCATTACCGACAGCATTTCCTGTACCGTTTCCACTTCCTCCTCCTCCACCGGGTTTCGTGCCAAAACCTTCACTCGTGACACCAGAATCATCATCACCAGGTTCAGACCCACCGACATCACTTTTACCATTACCATCTGAGAAGTCAATGATATTTAATTCTTCTACCGCATCGGCTTCGAATGAATTGTCATTGACGGACTGCCAGGCTGAAGGGGTTGTGATCTTTGGGGTAGGTAATGGAATATCTGAAGCACTTGAAGATAATAAAGCACTAGAGGTCCTTGTCACCGTATTCAATGTAGGAGCCGCTAACCTGGAAGGAGCCGCTTCTACCGGCCTTGAATGCATAGGTTCAGCTTTCGACTGATTTCCTCCCGCTTCACTCCCTGACATATGCGAACCTGCTTCCATATCGGCCGTAGGAGGGGTCTTAGGTTGTTCCTCCACCACAAATTTTTCTGGTTTGATGTATTGGTTGAATGGATAGTCAAACTGGAACACCAGGGCTTCCTTTGTAGGTTCCGCAGGGGTTTGCATAGACAGAAACGGAAGAAAGGCGACCAATAACAACAGGAGATGCAATACAAATGAAATGGTTCTGCCCCTGTTGCGGGATTTGCTGAATATCTTAGGTTGACGCTTTCTGGACATAGGCTGAATAACAACTTTAACGCTCCAAAAATGCGACTATTGTCATTCAAATTCCTGTATTCAGATTCTTTTAACAAAAAAAGCCATCCGGGTATCCCCGGATGACTAAAGCTCAATGAAAATATTTACGCAAAAAATCTTTAGTGTTTATTGCAACACTTATAAATTGATAGCCGTTGTTTGGAGTTTTCTCCAACAACCTGATGCAGGAGAAAACTCCTGCATCGGCGTTTCGATTCTTCGTGGACGCAGGAGAAAACTCCTGCATCGGCTATTCGTTTTACTGCGTCATGAGTCCGGCATCCTTTTATCTGGTATCCGGCATCCATTTTTTATTGAATAATAAATTTCTGCATTACACCTTCCAGCTTGATGAAATAGATACCTGAAGGAAGTCCATTGATGTCGGCACTGTCCGTATTGAAACCGTGTCCTACTAATTTTCCATTTACATCAAATATTCCATAGGAGATAACTTCATGGCCGAAATGGAGATCTCCATTCATGATCGGATTTGGATATACCGGATTAACTTTCGCCTGTTCGATCTCTTTAGTGCCTGTGATCAGATTCATAAGCACAGGATTGTCCAGGAAGTTAGATCCAGATATTGCAGGAGATGCTACTACAGGCCTGAAGTTAGGCGTCTTGGATGCAGCTACCGGATTGATCAATAAAGTTCCATCTGTAAAAGGAACAGGATCAATATTGTTATGCAGAAGTCCACCAGCTCTAACCCAGTTATTCACAGCACTAAGCTTTGATATTGAATTTGCAGCGCGTGTCACTTCCACAAGTCCATTCGCTGTCGTATCTGTTGTGCTGGTAAATGCATTTGCAGTATTGACAATGATATTATTTGCAAAAGAAATCTGCTTGCTTGTAATGTCTACAGGAGTTGATGGATTTACTAAAGCGAGTGCCTCTGCAAAATTGGTATTGCGTAATGTACTATCGCCATCGATCATCAGGAAATTCCTATACCCCATGAAGATACTATTGACAATACGTAAGCTTGAATTTCTCCTGATACGCGCACCTCTTCTAAAAGCTGCTTTCGTCGTAGAATTCATTCCTGAGTAAGAAGAACCCACAGGTACCGGACCCACCATAGTAAAATTTGAGAACACGGCGTTTGTTTTTGGTGATACATTCGCTGTTCCTGTAGCTTCATTGTCACTTTCAAATCCTTCCGAAGTAGAACCTCCTGACGGAAGACTGTAGGTCAGATCATAGAATGCAGAGTCACGAACACCTACACCGAACTGAGCAACGCCAGCATACCCATTGTCTGTATCAAAATCATCGTCAGTACCTTTCCATGCGATTAGGTGTTTTGAATTGACCGAACCACCGAACCATTCAAAAGAATCATCTCCTGAATAGGAAACCTGCACATGATCAATCTGTGTACCTGAACCCACCGCACCCAGGGTCAATCCATTAATTTCCTTATTGGTCTCAAAAGCAACGCCACCGAATTCAATGCGCAAGTAAGCTATGGAACCTGAATTGTCATTGACGTCTGTCCCACCGAAACGAGCAAGATTGGCATCAAAAGTTACATTGTTGAAACCTTCCATCTGCACATTATTATTGTCTGTACCGTTGAGGAGGTTATGTTTGGATCTGCCTGCTATCAAAAGGCCTCCCCAATCTCCGCGATTTCGTTGGCCTGCTGGTTTTGATGAAGTAAAGATGACAGGTTTGTCAAGAGTACCATTCACTTCGATCGTACCACCACGTTCGACAATGATTGAAGCATAATTTTTTGGAGAAGAACTCAGATCAGCAGCTGCACGGATGATAGTTCCTGCAGGGATAATCAAAGTAGCACCGCTTCTGACTACAAAGAATCCCTGAAGCAGATACACCTTTGAGGCATCGAGTGTCAACGTATTGCCGGAAGCAATTTCTTTTTCGCCAGGAACAGGCAATGATGCATCCATACCATTCAATGTATTGACATCTGTTGGATCAGGATATGTAGCGTTGATAGGATCAAATTCAGTCCATCCACTTGTCCAGTCAATAGCCGGATCAGGTGATAATGCACCTACGTAGGATGTATTTTCCAAAGAGAAATTTGACAGTGTAGGATTGCCATTAAATATAGCACCGGATATGGCAGGTGAACTGACAACAGGCCTGAAATTAGGCGAGGTGGAAGCAGAAACCGGATTGATCAATAATGATCTCTTTGTAAAGCTTACAGGGTCAATGTTGTTGGCCAATGGACCAGTCTCTCTTACCCAATCATTGACAGCCTGAAGTTTTGCTGCAGAGCCTAATGCACGAGTCACTTCCACCAAACCATTTGCGACAGTATCAGTAGTACTGTGAAATGCTGCAGACGTATTCACGATGATGTTGTTAGCATATGAAACCTGTTTAGACTTGATGTTAACCGGAGTACTCGGTGTGACTAAAGCAAGTGCATCAGGGTAATTAGTATTCCTTAATGTGCTGTCACCATCGATCATGAGGAAATTCCTATATCCCATGAAGATGCTGTTGACGACACGAAGACTTGAATTTCTCCTGATTCTTGCGCCTCTGCGGAATGCAGCTTTCGTTGTAGCGTTCATCCCGGAATAAGTAGAACCTTCAGGCACCGGACCTACCATCGTATAATTTGAAAAGACTGCATTCGTATACGGTTTCACATTTGCAGTACCCGTAGCTTCATTATCACTTTCGAATCCTTCGGATGTAGAACCTCCTGATGGAAGGCTATACGTGAGATCATATAGAGAAGAATCGCGTACACCGATACCGTATTGGCTCAAACCACCATATCCATTGTCTGTATCAAAATCATCGTCAGTACCTTTCGATGCGATCAGGTGGCTTGAATTGACTGTACCTCCAAACCATTCGAAAGAATCATCACCCGAATAAGAAACCTGTACATGATTCAACACTGTACTGGCACCAACTGCACCCAAAGTAAGGCCATTGATTTCCTTATTGGTTTCAAATGCGACACCACCAAATTCGATGCGCAAATAGGTGATAGAACCTGAATTGTCATTGATATCTGTGCCACCGAAACGGGCAAGATTGGCATCAAAGGTTACATTGTTGAAACCTTCCATCTGCACGTTGTTATTGTCAGTTCCATTCAACAAATTGTGTTGTGATTTACCTGCGATCAGAAGACCACCCCAATCGCCACGTTGACGCTGGCCTGCAGGTTTTGAAGAAGTTAAAACAACAGGCTTAGCTGATGTCCCGCTGATCTCAATTTTTCCACCCCGTTCAACAATGATGGATGCATAATTTTTTGGAGATGAACTCAGGTCTGCCGCTGCACGGATGATAGTTCCTGCAGGAATCACCAGTTTGGCACCACTTCTGACTACAAAAAAGCCCTGAAGCAAATACACTTTGGATGCATCGAGTGTCAGCGTGCCTGAAGCCAGATCTTTTTCACCACGTACGGGTAAAGAAGCATCCATGCCATTCAAAGTTGAGATATCCGTAGGATCCGGATAAGCAGCATTGACAGGATCAAAGTTAGTCCAGCCTGTCGTCCAGTCCAGTGATGGATCCCATGACAAAGCACCAACATAAGAAGGTATTTGTAATTTAAAATCTGTCTGAGCATGCAGTGATTGCAGTGTCAGGACAAGTGATAAAGTAAGGAGGGTAAAAAAATATTTTTTCATAGAAAAAGATTTTGATTTTAGTAATGGGTATTTGTCTGGTTTATACATCTTGTTTTTAGCATGAGAATTTCGATACATGACATGCCTCCGGCTCCTTTTCTATGTGTAATCATTAAAAAGTGTAGTTGAAAGCTAGACTTGTGGTATATCCATTCTTGAAAATGTACATCAATCGGTCTTTGCCCTGATCTGCCACAGAAGTATATTTTCCATCGTGGTCAGCGTCCTGGTAAAAGATCAGATTGTTGTGAAGTATATCTCCTATTGTGAGTTTGATATTGATATTTTTTATGGTTTTACCGATCTGGAAATCTACAATACTGCGAGGTGCTTCATAAATATCCTGTCGTGTGTCTCCAAAATTCGGATCTACGCCGACGAAGGCTATACGTCGTCCTACCCTGTTGAAGGAAAGGTTGCATGACCATCCATTATCAGGATTTTCATATTGCAATCTTGCATTAATGATATAAGGTGATTGTCCCTGCAAAGGCCTGTCTGCTTTGGCTTGTGATCCCGGATTAAATGTCAGTTTGGATTTGATAAGCGAAATATTGGAGTAGACCGCCATATTCTTAAACAGGTTTCCTAAACGGATGAAATCAAGTTTCTTTTTCAATTCAAATTCCAAACCATAGATCTTTGCAGATTTCTCATTTGTGAATGTGAACGTGGTAAATGGCTGTGTGACATCAAGACTTAACTCAATCGGGTGGTCAATAGATTTATAAAATCCCCCTATGGAGATCATTTGTCCACCGGCAGGATAGAATTCATAACGAAAATCAAAATTCTGTAACTCTGCGATCTGCAGTGAAGAATTTCCTTTGATCTCAGCATTTTTTTCAAATACAAAAAATGAAAAGGGTGCAAGCTCCCGGAATTCAGGACGATTGACAGATGAGAAATAACTGCCACGCACATTTGTCTTAGATGACAAATAATAAGTAAAATTCACTGATGGAAGGAAAGCGTTCTGTTTAATATCCGCAATGTTCATGTTGATCTTGTGATTGTCCACCCTTAGATCAATATTCTCATACCGGACACCATATACGACTCTCAATTTGTTGCGATAATTCTGGTCTGCCATAAGATAAGCCGCATTCATCACAGACTTACCTTCATAAAATGAAAGATCATCTGAGGATTTTTCCACGAGGAAAAGTCTGGTCGCACCGATATTATCACTTCCGAGATCATGGGCAGGATCAAGCGTCAGCTCATCAGGAGCACCGTTGTATACAAAGCTTCTCGCTGAAAATGTACGGCTACGATTTTGATAAAAATACCCGGTCTTGATTTCAGTACGAAGCGTTCGTGATTTGAATTTTTTACTCAGATCTATATTGCCACCATAGATGTTTTCATTAAGATTTGATTCGAAACGACCTGTGC
>JBATMM010000151.1:0-3919 GCA_049289835.1 Saprospiraceae bacterium
CGAATATTTGGATCAAAATAAATTTCCGGACGGTTTTTTCCTGATTGTAGAAAGAGATCAATGAGATCATCCCTGACAGCATAGATTTCAGTTGCTATCAGTGAGAGGCCAGTTGCGCCAAGTGCTGAGGTGACCGAATGTATTGATGGCATTTTTTCTATCGATAACTTCATCACTTTCGGAAAATAATGATTTAGCCAATAACCTGCCATTTGCTTAGGGCTTGATGTAAAAATTACTACACGGCTTCCTGGTTTTAAGACGCGAAACAATTCTTTAAAACCTTTTTCAATATTATTCCAATGATGAACGGTCAGTGTTGCGATGGCGCCATCAAAAATATTATCTGCGAAAGGAAGGGATTCAACACTTCCGTTTATCCATTCAATTTCCTGTGATTTGGATTTTGCTTCATTGAGCATCACCTCAGATGGATCAACTCCTGTAAATTTCAAACCCTTCTTTGAGAGCGGGATTGTATAATTTCCGGTTCCACAACCGACATCCAGATATTGACCATCACCAACCGTTGAAAGAAGCGCATAGATACGTTGAAGCAAGTACGGGTCAGCCTGACGAGTCGTGTTGTAGCCGATGCCTATAGTGTCGTATTTGGTGTTGATCATGTCCGTTTAACAATCATTTGTGAACTATTCATTAACTCTTAATGCATTTCCAGTGTTTGGGTGTAGAAGAAATAATGAAAGCCTCCTTTATGGGCTCAGAGGATCATTACCTTTGTATTCTTAACCAATATAAATCATGTCACTCGAAAACACAATCAACGAAGACCTCAAAACAGCCATGAAGGCCAAAGACCAGATAAGTCTGCGGGGTATTCGGGCCATAAAATCCGCCATTTTAATATACAATACTTCAGGTGCCGGAGATGAACTGAACCAGGAACGGGAGATAGCACTGCTCCAGAAATTAGTCAAACAGCGTCAGGACTCCCTGGATATTTTCGAAAAACAGGGCCGGGAAGACCTTGCCAAAATCGAACGTGAAGAAATCGAAGTGATCATGCGATACCTTCCAAAGCAACTTTCTGAGGACGAACTTAAAGAGGCCATCAGGTCCATTATGACCCGCCTCAGCGCCAATACGATGAAAGATATGGGTCGTGTCATGGGTGAAGCCTCAAAATAATTTGCAGGAAAAGCAGATGGCAAAACAATCTCTGCCGTCGTGAAAGCATTACTTTCTAATTAATCCTATTATGAGACAGCCCATGAAAAATTCAATCTTCTGCCTGATATTATTTGCCGGCTTTTTATCGCCTATTGCGGTCGAAGGAAGCAGCATGCATAATCCGGGTTCAATAATAGAAATTATTAGTGCCAATTCGGACTCGGCACATCACAGCTTTAATCCACGGAAAAAGATCAGGAAGAAGCGAACCACCATATTGAACCGCAAAACCAAACGTGGACATGGCCATCACTGTCCTTCGTTCTAATCTCCGGATCATCGACCTGCGCATCAAAATATTTATGGTTTTTATTTTTTTCCTGAGCGTGGGTGAGCTTTCAGGACAAGGGACATATGTTCCACCTAAAATTCCTGAAAAGTCTTCTAAGGCACTTGATGATGCTGTCCTGGCTGCCGCTACAGGCAATATCGCCGGACCCATAAAGACGATCAATGATCTCATCGCTAAATATCCCACATGGACATTGCCGCGTCAGCAGTTAAGTCACATTTATTACACTGCCGGAAAAAAGCATAATGCGATCACGACGATGGAAGCTTCACTTGCTATTGACACACTATCACAATTGCAACAAATTTATTCTCTGGGCAGAATGTACGAAGAGACCAGTGATTTTATTCATGCAGTAGAATTGTATAAAAAGGTAGTAAGCCTGGGATCGGATCAACCTGACCTGATAAAAAAGGCCACTACAAAACTTAGTGCACTTGAAAGCAAAAGCAATCTTTGGCAAACAGATACGAAAATTACATTTACTCCATTACCTGATGATATAAATACGCCCAATCAAGAGTCGCTGGGAAGATGGACTCTTGATGGACGGGAATTGATTTTTACAAGATTTCTTGGTGACCAGGAAGATCTTTTTATTGCAAAATTTGATACTAATCAGAAAATACACATTGCAGATCTTCCATTCAATACAAATGACAACGAAGGAGCACAAGCTATTTCTCCTGATGGAAAGTATCTTATTTTCACTTCATGCGAGCGAAAAGATGGATTAGGTAATTGTGATCTTTATGTTTCTGTCAAAAAGAAAGACTCATGGACTACCCCTATAAATATGGGTCCCAACTTCAACACACCTTCATGGGAAAGCCAGCCCTGTTTTGGTCAGGATGGCATGTCGATATATTGGTCCAGTAGCAGACCCGGTGGTTACGGCGGAAGAGACATATGGATGGTGCGTCAATTATCCGAGGGTAAATGGTCTAAAGCAACTAATGCCGGACCTACCCTCAATACACCTAACAATGAAGCAAGCCCCTTCATTCATTTTGATGGCCGGACGATGTACTTCATGCGTGATGGAAATGAAGGACTTGGCGGTTATGATCTATATGTCTCACGCATGGGCATCGATGGCAAATGGAAGTCACCTGAAAATATGAAGGCACCGATCAATAGTGGTGCAGACGAAGGTGCTCTTTCGCTCAACCCAGATGGTAAGACAGCAATCATCACCCGCATGACCGATGATCAGTTAAATGATTTATTCGAATTTCAATTGCCCGACGAATTTCTTTCTCCACCTGTGCAGGCGCTTGAAGTACATGTAACCGATGACGTCACGAAATACCCTGTGCATGCAAGACTTGAATTGTTTGAAGTTACAGGTCATGATACTATTCGATCTTCACAATGGTCGGATGATCTTGGAAATATCACCATGTCGCTGGTAAGAAACACCGGATATGGTCTCGTAGCATCAGCGGATGGCTACCTGATGCATTCGATCAATCTGCAACCGGATACGACTGCGATCAGAAAATTAACTATACCGATGACACCCGTGACATCTGCTGTTGATAAAATCATTGTACTTGAAAATATATTTTTTTCCACTGGATCTGCGACACTTCTGCCCGCTTCCGATGCAGAGCTTAATAAATTGTATCTGACGATGAGAACAAATACGGGAATGAAAATTGAGATCCGTGGGCATACAGATAACGAAGGAAGAGAAGAAGACAACCTGCGACTGAGCGAAGCAAGGGCCTTAGCGGTTTATCAATATCTCGTGGGCAGAGGAATTGATGCCGGCATGCTTTCATACAAAGGTTTTGGTGAATCAAAGCCCATCGCAACGAATGATACCGCAGAGGGCAGAAAGCAAAACAGGAGAACGGAATTTTATATTCTCAGGATTTAATATTTCCTGGCCCTTCAAGAATATTTTTTCTTAACTCTGTGCGAAGTATTTTTCATTTTGAATTTCAATAAAGACTTCATGATTAAATTCTCCACTTTATTTCTTTTGTTATTTCCCTTGGTGATTTTTTGCCAGACGAATCCCATTACGTTTACGCCTTTGCCATCAGGAATTAATACACCGGACGATGAAGAACTCGGACGTTGGACAATAGACGGAAAGGCCATCATATTTACACGACTGAGCAAGGATCATGAGGATCTTTTGATGGCTCATTTAGATAGCGTGGGCGGAGTATCAGGTGTTGAAAAAATGTTCTTCAACGCCTCATACACAGGAGGAGGTCATGCCATTACACCTGATGGGAAAAATTTGGTCATTGCGATACGTGGGAGGAAGGATGGCCTGGGCGGTTGTGATCTTTACAATTCAGAATTACAGGATGGCGCGTGGACTGCACCCAGAAATTTGGGACACGCCTTCAATGGTACAGGTTGGGAGAGTCAGCCTGCATATGGACTGGATGGGTTGACAATATATTTCGCCAGTAC
>JBATMM010000152.1:0-3324 GCA_049289835.1 Saprospiraceae bacterium
CATGTATATAGCACGATCGATATCGATGAAGCAGGATGTCATTAAGGATTTTAAAAGTGCATTTCTTCCGTTGATGTTGCCCATCATCGTCGTGTGTGGATTGATAGCACCGAATAACCTGAGTACAGCACTTTTGTTATTCATGACATGTATGACACTGATGTTTATTGGCAGGGTTCATTTGAAATATATTTTCCTGCTGGTGGGATTGGGTGCGGTATTTCTTGGAGGACTTGTTCTTTTAGGAATGGTGTTTCCGGATGCGATACGAGTTTCGACCTGGACGAATCGTGTTGCAGAATTTTTAGGCAATTCGGATGGAGGGTATCAGATACAACAGGCGAAAATTGCGATTGCGGATGGCGGATGGTTTGGTGTAGGTCCGGGATTGAGTACACAAAGAAATTATCTGCCGTATTCGTACGCAGATTTTATCTATGCGATTATTTGTGAAGAGTATGGATTACTGGGTGGACTGATCATTATCGTGCTTTTCTTATTGTTGTTTTTGAAATGCACATCGATGGTCACACGAAGTCCAAAAACATTTGGTGCGTTATTGGCGATGGGATTGTGTTTGAATATTGTCATACAAGCGTTTGCAAATATTGCTGTGTCTGTCAATATTGTCCCGGTCACCGGTTTGACATTGCCTTTAGTAAGTAAAGGAGGAACATCGATGTTGATCACGTGTATAGCCTTTGGGATGATCCTGAGTGTAAGCCGGTTTATTGAACAATCAGCAAATGATGTAGGAAAAGTTGAAATAAAACCTCTCGATGAAGATCATCATTAGTGGTGGAGGAACGGGAGGCCATATATATCCGGCTATAGCGATAGCCGACGCGTTGAAAAGACGCGATGCGTTCATTGACATATTGTTTGTAGGTGCAATGGGAAGAATGGAGATGGAGAAAGTGCCGGCAGCAGGATACAGGATCGAAGGAATCTGGATCAGTGGTTTTCAGCGAAAGTTGACAATCACGAATCTATTGTTTCCGGTGAAAGTTGTACACAGCTTATTGAAATGCAGATCGATTGTGAAATCATTTCAGCCTGATGTGGTAGTTGGAGTGGGAGGATATGCTTCAGGCCCTTTAGTAAGAGTTGCTGCAGGAATGGGGATACCATCAGTGTTGCAGGAACAGAATAGCTATCCGGGTGTGACCAATAAAATATTGGCCACGAAAGCGAAAGTGATTTGTGTGGCTTATCCCGGAATGGAAAAATATTTTCCGGCAAAAAAAATAAGACTGACAGGAAATCCAATGCGGAGTCAACTTGCGAAAGAAATTACAAGAGAAGAGGCAGCGGAATATTTTGGATTGGATGCAAAGAAGAAAACAATCCTGGCATTCGGAGGAAGTTTAGGAGCACGTACAATCAATGAGACAATAAAAAATTCGTACGATCTGGTAGCAGGTCGCGATGATATACAAGTTCTTTGGCAGATTGGGAAGCTTTACGCCGATACATATTCAGACACACCTTCAGCAAAGTTGAGTCACGTAAAAGCTGCAGTATTTATTGACAGGATGGATTTAGCTTATGCGCTCGCCGATGTGGTGATTGCAAGAGCAGGAGCCATCACGATCAGTGAACTCGCTTTGACCGGCAAACCTGCGATTCTGGTACCTTCTCCTTATGTGGCAGAAGATCATCAGACACACAATGCAAAGTCACTTGAGCAAATGGGTGCTGCGATTTTAATCACCGATGGAAATGCTCCGACAAAAGCGTTTCCGGAAGCACTCCGATTGTTGAATCATCCGGAAGAATTACAAAAATTGGAATACAACATCATGAAGCTGGCGAAGCAAAATGCAGCAGATGAGATAGCAGATATTATCATTCAATTAGCTCAAAAGGGATCAATATCATGATGGAGCTGAAAGAATACAATCATATCTACTTCCTGGGCATCGGAGGCATAGGCATGAGCGCTTTGGCGAGATGGTGTCTTCTGAATGATATCAAAGTGAGTGGGTATGACAGGCAGTCATCATCTGTGACGGATGCATTGATCAGGGAAGGAGCAGAGATTCAGTTTGAAGATGATCCGGAGGAAATATCAGGACATCCTGAACTCGTCATTTATACACCTGCGATACCACCTGAAAGCAGAATCCGTGGACATTTTATGCGATTCAATGTTCCGATGGTCAAGCGATCGGAAGCATTGGAATGGACAACGAAAGGTGTTGATACGATTGGAGTAGCAGGCACGCATGGAAAAACGACAACCTCTTCGATGATCAGTTATCTGCTGGATAGTACAGGAATAAAACATACTGCATTGCTCGGAGGAATTGCAGTGAATTATGACTCAAATTTTATTTCAAAGAGTCTTGATCTCATGGTGGTGGAAGCTGATGAATATGACAGATCATTTCACAGACTTCATCCGAAATGGGTAGTGCTGACAGCTATGGATCCGGATCACCTGGATATCTATGGCACATATGAAGAGATGCTTAAAGGATATAGGCAGTTTCTGATGCAGATTGAAAACAATGGCAAATTGATTTATCGATTTGATCTGAAAGAATTGATAGGAAAAGAAGTAATGGATGAATTGCATACTAAGGGAGTAAGCATGATTTCATTCGGATTAGAAATAGGTGATTATCATGCGGCAGACATGAAAGTAGAGAAAGGAATCTGGCATTGGTCATTAGTAACGCCTGAAAAAGAACTAAATGATATGGCTTTACTCATGCCGGGCCGACACAATGTACTAAATGCAACTGCCGCATGTGCGATGGCGCTTGAGATAGGTGCAGATGGAAATAAATTGAGAGATGCATTGCCCGGATTCAAAGGAGTGTCGAGGCGATTTGAAATAAGGTATCAGGATCAAGAGAATGTACTGATTGATGATTATGCGCATCACCCGGAAGAATTGATCGCAGCTATAACAGCTGCTAAAGAAACATACGGAAAGAAAGTGATGGGTGTATTTCAACCACATCTTTATTCGAGGACGAGAGATTTGGCAGAAGGATTTGCGGCGGCGTTGGATTTATTAGATGTTCCTGTGATCATCGATATCTATCCGGCGCGTGAAAAACCAATACCGGGTGTAAGCTCCCAAACGATATTTGATCTGATGAAAAATCCAAATAAAAAATGGTGTCGCGGAGATACCTGGATTGATTGGATCGTAGAAAAAAAACCTAACGTGTTGATCACCTTGGGAGCAGGAGATCTGGATAAACATATTCCTGAACTGATCAGGAGACTTTATAAAAATGATTAAAGGAAATAAGCACCGTATCAAAACCTTCATGTGGCTCGTCTTACTGGCCGCGCTCACGGGTATTA
>JBATMM010000153.1:0-7009 GCA_049289835.1 Saprospiraceae bacterium
TGAAGGACACGATTATTAAAAAACATTATCTCGAAAAGTTTGTTTCTGGGCAATGAGCAAAAAGTAAATGGCAAAAAATAAAAAGTAAACCGCCCTACCAAAGCCTAAACCTTTAAACCTGACTCGCTGCCACAACCTTAACCCCTGAACCAATTTAAAAATGGAATTAGGCCTATACACTTTTGCAGATATACAACCCGAATCAGTTTCCGGACAGGCGATGAACACTCATCAGCGTTACAAAAATCTGATGGAGGAGATTAAACTGGCTGATGAAGTAGGTCTTGATGTATTTGGTATCGGAGAACATCATCGACCGGATTATGCAGCATCAGCCCCTGCGATTTTATTAGCTGCCGCAGCGATGATCACAAAAAAGATAAAGCTCACCAGCGCTGTGACAGTACTCAGTTCAGATGATCCTGTACGTGTATATCAATCCTTTGCAACACTTGATCAACTCTCTGATGGCCGTGCTGAAATAATGGTAGGGAGAGGATCGTTTATTGAATCCTTTCCTTTGTTTGGTTATGATCTACGGGACTATGATATTTTATTTTCAGAAAAACTGGATCTCCTGATTGAAATTAATAAAAATGAAATCCTTTCCTGGAGAGGTCATCATCGCCCCTCTTTTGAAAAACTAGGCATTTATCCCAGGCCTTATCAATCATCACTTCCGATTTGGATTGCTGCCGGAGGCACCTCTGCTTCAGCTGTGAGAGCTGCCAAACTGGGTCTTCCACTTGCACTTGCGATTATCGGCGGCATGCCTGAACAATTTGTCTCCTTTATTGATTTGTATCGAAGCTCAGCACTTAAAGCAGGACAGGACATGAATACACTTCAAGTCGGAATCAATTCACATGTGTATGTTGCGGAAGAATCAAAACAGGCAGGTGATGAATTCTTTCCATCTTATGCTTCTGTCATGAGCCGCATCGGAAAAGAAAGAGGATGGTCACCATTGACGCGACAACAATTTGAATATTCAAGATCTCCAAAGGGAGCACTGATGGTGGGAAGTCCTCAGGAAGTCATAGACAAAATTTTATATGAACATCAATTGTTTGGGAATACACGATTTCTTGCTCAAATGAGTCTAGGTACGATGCCCCATGACAAGATCATGCGCTCGATTGAATTGTTTGGAACGATTGTAGCCCCTGCTATCCGGAAAGAATTAAATTAATATTTCTAAAATAAAATGACATATGAGTGATCAAATAAGCCATCACGGAGAACCATTGCGTTTCCTTGTTTTTTCAGCCTCACTGCGAAAGGAATCTTTGAATACAAGGCTTGCAAAACTCGCAGCCGGAGTCATCGAAAAAAATGGAGGAGTAGTCGACTTTGCCGGCATGGATGAATTTGATTGCCCTTCATACAATCAGGATATTGATGTGGAAGGACATCTTCCGGCGGGAGCGAATGAATTTCGTAAACGTCTTCTGGCCAATGATGCATTTATTATTGCAGCCCCTGAATACAATGGCTCCATGCCTGGGCATTTGAAAAACGCAATTGACTGGATTTCGCGTTTTCGTCCCCAGCCTTTCAACGAACGTCAGTCATTACTTATGTCTGCATCGCCATCCATGGCAGGAGGTAATCGCGGACTCTGGTCTTTACGCATGCCATTAGAACATTTGGGTTCAAGAGTTTATCCAAATATGTTTTCATTGGCGATGGCCCACAAAGCTTTTAGTGAAGATGGCAATATAGCTGATCCTGTATTAGCAAAAAGATTTGAAGACAATATGATCTCCTTCATGAATCTTGCTGAAGCTGCAACTCATTATCCATGTATCAAGAAAGCATGGGTCGAATTTTTGGGTGAGAAACCTGATCCGGTGACGGAGCGTGTGGAATGAAAAACAATGCTTCGACCAGCTATGCTCATCCTTGTGCTACAGCTCAGCAACCGTAGGCAATGGGCAATTAACAATTAGCAATAGGCAATTAGCAAAAAGCAAAAAATAAAAACCAATGATCTTAGGCAGAAGGCAATTGGCAATGTCCAACAAATAAATAATTAAATAATAAAATAATAATTTGCCAACGGCAAATAACAATTGATCCTGTAGGGATCAGACATAAATAGCCATGGGTGAAACCCATGGAACAGAAATATGAATCGCAAAAATTTTCTTCAAACCCTTTCCATTCTTCCATTAGCAGGCATAGCCATGAAACTCAGCGACCTTTCTAAAATAACAGAATCCTTCAGTAGGACAGAAAAAATGCCCGTGTTGTTTCTTGGACATGGCAGCCCGATGAATGCCATCACTGAAAATGAATTCACCAGGGGATGGAGAGATGTGGGAAAATCAATTCAAAAACCGAATGCCATCTTGTGCATCTCAGCGCATTGGGAGACGAGAGGGACATTTGTGACTGCAATGGAAAAACCAAAAACGATTCATGATTTTGGTGGATTTCCACAAGAACTTTTTGATGTGGAATATCCTGCACCGGGCAGTCCTGCATTGGCTCTGGAAACAAAAGAAACAATCACGAAAACACAGGTTGGACTGGATGATACATGGGGTCTTGATCATGGTGCATGGAGTGTGATCAAACATCTTTATCCTGCTGCTGATGTGCCTGTCATTCAGATGAGCCTTGATTACAATCAGACACCGCAATATCATTATGAACTTTCTAAGCAACTTGTATCACTTCGAAATAAAGGTGTACTCATCATCGGAAGTGGCAACATGGTGCATAATCTTGGCCTGCTGGCATGGGATAAAATGAATACATCCGACTATGCATTCGATTGGGCTGCAGAAGCAAGCACAAAAATGAAAAAATATATCACAGATGGTGACTATCAACAATTGATCAATTATAAATCACAAGGCAAGCCATTTCAATTGGCCATACCAACTCCGGAACATTATCTGCCATTGTTGTATGCATTAGCATTGAAAGAAGAAAACGATACTATTAGCTTGTTCAATGATAAAGCGGTGGCTGGTTCTCTGACGATGACATCAGTTAAAATTGGGTAATGGGTTATGAGCTTGGCAGCGAGTTAGGGTATAGGGCTTTGGTCGTTGGTATTTAATGAAAATTTCGTTATTCACAATTTGCAATTTTATTTCAAAATTCCAAATTCAGAATTGGATATTGATAATTCTTTTTTTTTTGCAGTCGCAAAACACCTATAAAAAAGTCGGAATCTTACCCAAAGGAAGAACATGTCTTGTATTAAGTTTGCCTCAAATCAGAATACCTCATCGATATGAGAAAACTAATGCTCAAAATGTCAATCACTGCAGATGGATATGTTTGCGGTCCTAACGGAGAAATGGATTGGCTTTTTATAAGTTTAGATGCATCTGTCAAGAAATGGCTAGCGGATACATTGTGGCAGGCAGGAGTGCACATCATGGGCAGCAGAACTTACTATGACATGAAAGCCTACTGGCCTAACTCCAATGACATCCTCGCGGCTCCGATGAATGAGATACCAAAAATTGTTTTTACACGCTTAGGCATTGATGAAGTGAATCGGAGTCGCCTGACAACTCAAGCCATTACAGATAGTCCGAAATCTGATTTGTTCCAGCCCTTAAACAGCCCCATCCCTCCATCCTCGAATTGGCATCATACAATTGTTGCAGACGGAGATTTAGAAGAAGAAATCCAATTATTGAAGAAGCAAGCGGGAAAAAATATTCTGGCGCATGGAGGTGCATCCTTTGTACAGAACCTGATGAAATACAATCTTATCGATGAATATAGATTGGTTGTCCATCCGGTTTTCATCGGGAGAGGAATCTCCATATTTTCCACGTTACCACACCGGTTAGATTTAAAGCTTATGGATTCAACCGTTTTTAAGTCAGGGGTTGTGGCGAAAGTATACAGGCCCGTAGATAATTCGAAGTAAACAGTATAGAGATAAAGTAAGCAGACTGAACAAGATTAAATTATTTTCATTGTCAAAAGATTAATTGAGAATAGAATTATATTTAGGAAAATTTGGAAGCGATCAACCCAACTATTCTTATATGATACTCGAAGAACGAAAAAAAATCAAACATTTAGCTCAGGCCATTGCGATAGGTTTTATTGGTTCATTTGTGGCTTTTGTTATTTCTCTTTTTTTTCCGCCCGATTTCAGTACGGATCCTCCAAAATACAGCCAGGGTGGATTGATATTCGGGGTCCTAATCATTTGTTAATCAGGAGTGTGCTGATTTCGTCGAAATCCTTTTTAATGTCCGCCACTTTCAATTTACTCATTTCTCCTCCCCTTTTTTCACTTAAATTTTAACTTTACCCCTGAAAGTTATTTGCCGGATTATCTCTTCCGGATCAGTTTTGAACCAGATATATGAAAGAATTCACCTTAGCTGTCATAGCTATAGCCTTTTTTAGCATTGCCTCAGGACAAACCAGAACAGGATGGCAGCAAAAGGTATCCTCTTCCCTTCTCACCAAGTCAATAGATGGTGCCTCATATCCTTTCCTCATCGTTATGTCAAGCCAGGCAAATGTCAGTGAGGCAAAGCTGATGGCTACCAAGGAAGAGAAAACAAACTATGTCTTTAGTCAATTGAAAGCAAAAGCAAATGAGACACAATCAGCTATCATCACTTTGCTTGATGAAATGAATGTCCGGCATCAAAGTCTATTCATCGTCAATGCCATCAAGGCCAAAGGAAACATAGACCTGATTCGCGCGCTGGCATCACGCACTGACGTAAAGAAAATACTTGATGATGCGGACCAAAAATTTGCAGGTCCTGTGGAATGGTCACCTGATAATGGATTACGTCAAACAATCGAATGGGGCATCGATATGATCAATGCTGACGATGTATGGGCTCTCGGGTACAGAGGACAAGGTGTTGTCGTTGGTGGCGAAGACACCGGCTATCAATGGGATCATGAAGCCATCAAAAATCAATACCGGGGTTATGATGCAGACCGTGATACGGTAGATCACAATTACAACTGGCATGATGCGATTCATGAAATCAGTGGATTGAGTCCGGACAGTATAAACTCCTGCGGACTAAATCTAAAAGCACCTTGTGATGATTATGGACACGGCTCACACACGATGGGAACAATGGTAGGACTTGCAGGTGATAATGAAATAGGCGTGGCTCCCGAATCAAAATGGTGTGGCTGTCGCAATATGGAAAGTGGCAATGGTTCTCCTTTCACTTATCTCGAATGTTTTCAATGGTTCCTTGCACCAACCGATCTCAATGATGAAAATCCTGATCCTTCTAAATCACCTGCTGTCATCAACAATTCATGGGGATGCCCGGAGTCAGAAGGTTGCGATCCATCTAACTGGGAGATATTGAATGAAGCTATTATCAATCTGAAACTTGGAGGTGTCGTAGTTGTAGTTTCAGCAGGTAATAGCGGCAGTGGTTGCAGTTCGATCAATACAGCTGCCTCAATCTTTGCAGCAAGTTTTACAGTAGGGGCTACAGCAGAAAATGATACGATCGCGGGATTCAGTAGTCGTGGTCCCATAGCTGTTGATAATAGTAATCACACTAAACCGAATGTCTCTGCACCCGGTGTACATGTGCGTTCCGTCAAACTTGGTGGAGGATATGTAAATTCCGATGGTACAAGCATGGCAGGTCCTCACGTTGTAGGCTTGGTGGCCCTAATGATTTCAGCTAATCCTGACCTGGAAGGCAAAGTTGATCTTATAGAAGACATTATTGAACATACCTGTGTACCCAAAACAACTGATCAAAATTGTGGCGATATTCCTGGATCACAAGTGCCTAACAACACCTATGGTTATGGCCGCATAAATGCTCTTGCAGCAGTTCAGGCTGCGCTTGCTTTAATTCCTACTGCCACAACAAACCCAAATCCGTATGCCGATGTAAGCGTATATCCGAATCCGGTGAAAGATGAATTCATCATTGAAACCGGACACTCAACCGGTGAAATGAGTTTTGATCTGTTCGATGCTCAGGGTAAAATCGTCATGCATCATCAATGGAATACAGGTGGCAGTGCAATTGAAAAAATTAGCCTTACAGAAAAATCATCAGGCATGTATTTCTATCGGGTCATGATTGCCGGTGTGGTGAAACAAGGAATGATTGTGAAACAATAGGCAAAAGGTAATAGGCAATAGGCAATAGGCAATAGGCAAAAACAAATTTAGTATTCCTTTATCATTTGTTATTCTTCATTCAACTTTGATATACTAAATCCAAAATTCAATATTCAGAATTTCCTTTTGATGTTCTTCATTTTAAATTGATCATGAGGGATAACCAACTTTATTTTTAAATTTATTTGTGGCCGTAGGCTACAAATAAATTTAAAAGATAAGCGTAAGTTGTACCTACGCTTTCGTGTCTGCAAAACTCTGTTTTGCATAACAATGGTTTTCATTTCGCAAATCTGAAATTTGCCAACACATAAGCTTAGGCTCAGCCTAAGCTTAACGTTGTTACATATTAATGCAAACTTCGTTTGCATTAAATATCATGTTGTATATCTTTTACTTTATAAAAAACAAAAATCGTTAAGCCAGGTTGTACCCGGACTTGTACATCAGTAAAACTCAGTTTTATACATAGATGATTATATTTCATAATCAATTGATAATTAACTATTTAGAAATATTTAATACTTTCCGACAAATGTCGTAATATTTGTGACAAATAGCCGTATATTTGTATGGTTATGGCTTCTGATACTCCTTCATATATTCTTGATCCCGCAGTTCCTTATGGTGCAATAGATGATAAAAATGGTTTAAATCTCATTGATATCATCCGTACCGGTATAAACTTCAGGACTTTCTGGCGTTTTGCACATACCATCCCTTTCAGTCTTAATGAATGGTCCTCATTTCTTCACATCTCAGAGCGGACACTTCAGCGATATCAATCTGAGCAAAAGACATTTGATCCCATGCAGTCAGAAAAGATTTTACAGATCGCTCTCCTCTTTAAAAGAGGCATAAATGTGTGGGGCGATGCAGAAAAGTTTCATAGCTGGC
>JBATMM010000154.1:0-5621 GCA_049289835.1 Saprospiraceae bacterium
CTTCATGCAGAGTTGTATCTGAGACGAGCTCAGATCTTTTACGACAACCAGGCTTACGATCAGGCCATCGCAGATTTGGCGAAGGTGATGAAACTTGACTCCACCAATCTAAAAGCTCATCACTTGCTGGCTGATGTTTATCTGGATCACATGCAATCTTCTCTTGCTCTACAGACTCTTGAAAGAGCTGCCAGATTATATCCGGACAGCATCCACACAAAGCTCAAGCTCACCGAATTTCAATTGATCCTCAAGCAATATGGTGCTGCCATGAATACACTGGCAGATATCATGAAAATACACCCCGGTGATCCAGAAGCCCTTTTTATGCTGGGCATGGTGTATCGCGATCAGGGCAAGACCGAACAGGCGATTGGTGCATTTCAATCCGCCGTCGAACGCAATCCTGATAATGCTGAAGCCTGGGTCATCCTCGGCGATTTGATGGATCGAACCCACAATCCATTGGCCATTCAATATTTTGACAATGCTATCAGGGTTTCACCCAAGAATGTGGCAGCATGGCATGCAAAAGCCTATTTTCTGCAGAATAATGACAAAATCCCGGAGGCTCTTGAGATCTACCGCCACATTCATGAGATAGACCCCCAGTATCCCGATGCTTACCTCAACGCCGCTATTTTGTTGATGTACCATGACAGCCTTGATGCCGCAGCAAAAGAATTGGATATTCTTCAAAAGATCGATCCCACCAATGCAGCTACCTGGTTCTATAAAGGAAAACTTCATCAACTTCGCGGCGAAAAAGATCTAGCGCAAGCTTCCTACGAACAAGCCTTGAAACTGGATGACAAATATGAACAAGCAAAAGATGCGCTGCAGGAATTAAAAGAGTGAAACAATTTTCGATTTTCGATTTTCGATTTTCGATTTTCGATTTTCGATTTTCGATTTTAACTTTATAACCATTTAAACAAGATCACAAGATCACAAGATCACAAGATCACAAGATCACAAGATCACAAATCGTAAATCCAAAATATCATGGCTGTTCTTAAAGTAATCGAACTATTATGCGATTCTTCCAAAAGCTGGGAAGATGCAACTGCTAAAGGTGTTGCTAAAGCATCTAAAACATTGAAAGGACTAAAATCCGCTTATGTACAAAATCAAAGCGTCGTCATCAACAACGGCAAGGTCACATCTTACCGTGTGAATCTGAAAGTGAGCTTTGAGATCATCTAAAAAGCAAAGAGCATAGGGCATAGGGGAAAAGCGTGCTCTATGCTCTATGCTCTATGCCCTATGCTCTTAGCTCCACAAATGCTCCCTGTAGTGATCGATCTTCCCGCCATCGGTGGAATAATATTCACCCATGGCATCTGCTGTCATGCAGCTATGCACGGGTAGCCATAGCGAGAGATCTCCGGGTTTGCAAAGATGAAATGTTCGTTCGGTGCACTGAATGACGCCATGTTCTTGCGAAAGTGATATGATGTAGGGACCACCTTTAGTTTCTGATGTAGACCAGCTTGTTCCTTCTTGCTTTACCCATCTTCCAAAACATTTCTGACCATCCTTAAGCGTGAGAAAATCCTTTGCAAAATGAATTCCTCCGCCATAGATGATCCATTGCAATCGATCCGGATGAACGGCCACAACAGGACAAGCCATTGCAATCGCAATATCGTCCAGATGACATGCGCCTATTTCTTCCTGCTGAAGATCATAGAAAACAAAATTGCCGGGACGGAATTCATCTATCGGTCCGAATTCAGATACCATTGAAGCTGCAGGTGTATCGCCTAAAGAAATTTTTAAATCAGGAAATGTGGATTTATATCTCTTCTTTATGTCTTTCATCATATCGACAGCATTCTGATGTGTGCGTTCAACTTGTGCCACAGATTTACTTTGATAACTGTGACCGGCATGCCCTAAAAGACCAATGAGATTAAGCTGTGGATAAGATTTAATACGTTCGATTATATCATCGATGAGCATGGTGTCTTCGGGACGTATACCGGTACGGTGTGTACCCACATCAATTTTTATCCAGATGGAGACATTGTCTGTCAATTCCTTGCCCAGGATATCGATTGTATCGGGATCTACGACAACCAATCCAAGTCTGACTTTCTGCGAAAGCCCTTTTATTTCTTCAATCTGCCGTATGTTGACCGGAAAAGCAATAGTAATATCATCCCATCCATTGACTGCAAAGAAAGTAGCCATGCCGACCGAAGAAACTGTGATCTTATCTATTCCTTCATCCCTGAACCAGGAACCAACGATATGGGATTGATGCGTTTTGAAGTGTGGCCTCAGCTTAAATCCATGAGCTACTGCTTTTTCAACCATCCGGTGAATGTTTATTTTGCAGCGGTGAGGATCCAGTAGCAACGAAGGTTTGACTATTTGTTTGAAATTCATTCCGGAAAATTAATACTCTAAAATGGCATAGCCTTTGCCTTACTTAAGGTTATCGTCTGAGGGCGCAAAACATGTACTTTAACAGGCGTTTATTCTAAAATATGAACCATCGGGACCGGGGGCAGAGCTTAGTATATAGTTGTGCTGTATTATCTTTTCATTCAATCTAAGTCATAGATGCTAGGGGCGTTGAGAAAATACAACTGGTTATTTCCCGTATTGATCCTCTTTTCATTGGCTTTGGGAACGATTGGTTTTTACCAATATGCCATTCTGCACGGGGCAACTCCTGATGTGTTGTCCAGCTTATACCTGAGCTTGCAATTATTCGTATTGAATTCAGGAGGTGTTGATGATCCTTTGCCTCTGATCCTTGAGATCACCAGATTTCTCGCGCCGGCAGTCACAGCCAGTGGGATTTTCCTGGTGATATGGGAACCCTTTTATCAGAATTATCTCCTCTTTAAGATCAGGTTTTGGAAAAATCATATTGTCGTGTGTGGCCTGAGTAAAAAAGCAGAATTACTGATCCTGAATTTTTTAGAGCAAGAGAAGGAAAAATTTCAAATCATCCTTATTGAACCCAATGAAGAGCATAGTAGTATCAGTCATCTGAAGAAAAAGGGAGTGATCATACTACAGGGTAATGCGACTGATGAAGAAATGCTGCACAAAGCGAATATCCTGACGGCCAAATACCTTCTGGCCCTCACAAATGATGAAAAAACAAATATTCTGATTGCCCAAAAAGCAACCGATATCTACAATCAATTTCCGGAGAAGGCGATGAAGTATGATATTCTGCAGGTCATCGTGCATATTGATGATTTCTATACGATGAATATTTTTAAAGAATTTCATGAAAAGCCAATCCCCGGAGATGATCTCAAACGAAAAGGCGTGATTAAAATTGATTATCATGTTTTTTCAATTTATCAGCTCGCGGCTACATTTATGGTAGATACATTCAGTCCTGATAAATATGTCAGCCTGGCAAACGATGAAGATCCACCTGCACATCTACTGATCCTGGGCGATAATATAGCCGCTCAGTATCTAATACTCGAAGCGTCAGAAATGTATCACTTTGCAAACCTTAAGAAAACAAGAATAACAGTTGTAGCAGATGATAAGAACCGTATTGAAGGGAAAATAAAATCACATTATCCATTCCTGGAAAGAACGGTCGACATTCGCTATGAATCTACAAGTGATTTTTTCAGTGATCCCTGTCCTGTGCCCATCGATGATATATCATTGTGCTTTGTTGCCCTTGATGAGGACGGTAAAAGCGTTTATTATGCCCGGAAGCTTCGTCAGCAATTATTCATCCAGGGACGTGAAACGAAAGAAAGAAGCATTCACTCCTTTAACCGTTATAAAAGTTTCCGGCTATCATCTCCACCCATCAAAGTACTTCTGCCCAGAACCACGGCGCTTGTCAATATTTTTGACGACCTCTCATCCGAACTGAATGGATTGAACATCGAACTGTTTAACATGGATAATATCATATGCAACAAGAAGACAATAGTTGACAACCGAAAGGAAGAAGATTTCATCGCCAAGCATATCCATTATGAATGGGCCAAGCATCAGGCCGTCAAGAATAAAACAACTATCGGCACTATGCAGGCCGAATGGGACAAACTAAAGGATGCCCAAAAAGATTCTAATCGTTTACCAGCCAGACATCTCTATATAAAATTGAGATTCGTGAAAGCCGAATTAAGCGATGTCGAATCCGGTGATGAGCTCAATTTTGATGATCTTGAAGAAACGCTCTGGGATAAAATAGCACGAATGGAACATAACCGCTGGAACGCGGAAAAGAACATCAATGGTTATGTCCTGATCGATAAAGTCAATGACAGGAACCTCGGAATTTTCCTGAAGGATAATCTGAAATGCCATTGGGATCTTGTGCCATTTGATAATCTGGATCATGAAACACAAGAGTATGATAAATACACTTTCAAAATGGCGCCCGTAATCGCCCAGTTAAATCATAAAAAAATACTCCGAAAGCGGGCTGATGATTAAATGGACAAACCTATTTATCAACTGAATATATATTTCCATTTTTATGATAGATAGTGATCTGACTTGGATGAACCTGTATCATTATTTTTTGAAACTTACCTTATCTAAGAGCCCCGACTCGAAAATTATAGAGGTACTGAAGATGAGGTAATATTTTTTATATTTCTAAATACACTTCAATGAAGCCTGATACACAATACCATACACTAAGTGAAAGCAACCGCTTATACGGGAAATTGAAAATTATCGTTAATTTAACCGGATATTTCCCCCCTCAACTCAAGGGATTATCCTTCGGCAAGTAGATTTCAGGAAGTAAGAAAACGGTCCATAGTATTCATTATGTCAACGCAAAAGATATTTTTTAGCTATTCGAGGTTTGACTCCAATTTTGCGCTTAAGCTCGCAAAGGATCTTCGGGAAGCCGGCGCTGACATCTGGATTGACCAGCTCGACATCCCTGCAGGTAATCATTGGGATTCTGCAGTCGAAGGAGCCCTCAGCAGTGCGGCTTGCGTCCTGGTCATCTTATCTCCTTCTTCCACCGCCTCCACCAATGTGATGGATGAAGTTTCATTCGCGCTCGAATCAGGAAAAAAAATAATTCCTGTACTCCTGGATGATTGCCTTGCGCCATTCAGACTCAGAAGATTGCAGCGCATTGATTTTACCTCTGACTATGGCGCAGGATTTAATCAGTTAGTCCAGGCGCTCAATCTGGCTACCACCACGGTTCCAAAACATGATGGCAGTGGACAGGGGTCTCCTTCCACACAGAATGCAGACACTGATTCTTCCGTACCCGGTGTGACAGAAAATATGAAGTGGGAGACAAATCTATGGGAGGAAGCATGCAGGATAAATACAATTGAATCTTATAAAAATTATCTCAATCAGTCCATTAAAGGCGAATTCAAATCGGAAGCAAGACTTTTCCTGAAACAATTGGAATTGCAGCAGAAAGAAGATGAAGTGGAAGGACTGCTCTGGCAAAAAGCAAAAACAGAAAATTCAAAAAAAATATATCAGCACTATCTTGAAGAATACCCCCAGGGTAATTTTGAAACTTTAGCCATAGCGGCGATCGCTGATATTGAACGGGCAGAAAAAGAAGAACTGGCGAAAGTGAAAGAGCTCGAGCAAAAACAGGAAAGAGAACGATTGGCCCGGGAGAAACTGGAAAA
>JBATMM010000155.1:0-6815 GCA_049289835.1 Saprospiraceae bacterium
AAATGTTCAGAACCATTAATGACTGGCTATGATCAAAGGGTATGGTAAAGCCTAATCTCAGAAATGGTTTTTTAGCGGATGTGAAACCCCATAAATATTTAATGCCGGACTCCCTGCATTTTTCAAATAGCATACTGTACATGTTTTCAAAAATATTCAACCCGCGGTAATCTGGATGAACAAGGGTGTCTTCTGATTTACCGGTATGGATGATGTCACCTGTTTGTGTAATGAGATCTACCGGAATGGCACATTGAGAACCTATTATCTTTTGAGTGTCCGCATCTTTGGCAATAACATAAATTGCTTTGCCTGCAGGAGCATTGTAAAACTCCCAGAGAAATTTTTCTTTATCCCGGTTGTCATTATTGATGAGATTGTAGAAATCAAGCAATTCCGGGATATCCACATCTTGCAAGAGGGAGATTGCAATATTTTTTTTAGTCATTCCCGTATTCATTTATGATTTCTTCCGGCGTGATGGATTTAATGCCTCTTTCGTTCAGATACAAGATTATTTTTTTATACTCTTCAAGATAACCCGCGTATTTGTAAGATGTAAAATAAGTATTATGCCAGAGAATGGAGAGAATGCAGTTCATCGGATTTTTCTGTATAAAATCAATAATTGTAGAAGCTGTGTCTTTTAAGGGAATGTTCATGTAACGATGCAAAGTACCATCCATAATATTTAGTGGAACTTCAACAAAAGTATATGGTGATCCTGTGTTCGTGTTATAGGGCCGGAATGGCAGTCCATAACTGTTCCTGAAACCATATCGTTCTGCAAATCCAAGACTGGCGTCAAGTTTTATTCCGGCATGCTCAAGACTACTCCACGCTGAAGGGAGTGTGAATTTCAAAAAATGATATCGATTAAGATTTGTAGTGAATGGTAGCATCTGCAATTCTTCGCCAAACGAAGTCGTATAGCTGCTTTTATGCAATCCGTTACTTGAAGAGAATTTGGACTGAGCTCGTAATTCTTCAATTGTATAATCAGCATTTTTCACACCGTTTTCAGCGACCTTCTTTGTAGCCAGCCAGAAGAACGTACTTTTCAGATCATGTTCAGTATGAAGTTTCGAAATACGATCGATATTTTTCCAATGGGGATTTGACAGGACTTCATTCATGACAAGTTTTAATATGATATCCGGTCTGCCATTTTTAATAGCCCACTTCCCATCCTGAAGAAAAGAGCCATGGATCGTATCAATATCATGCGAAAGAAAAACGCGGGTTGGCCGGCTTTTGCCGGATGTCAAAGGTAGCAATGCCTGTTCTGAACAAAACTGATCAAAACAGATCTGCACGAGATTTCGGTCGATACAGTTATATCGATGTTGATACGAGTGATCATATCTGAATCGGCCATATTGATCGGAAGAATCTTTTACATTGTCCTGGCCATATTCCTGTATGGAATTGATCATATAGAAAGCCGTTCCAAGCCAATCCGGCTTGTGGCTATCCGGGAATAAAACGTAAGGCTCCTCATTGAAGTATGCTTCATGAGCGTACACTTTATTTTGCAGGAGGGAATTAAAAAAAGTGATATTGATGGGAAGAGATTGAGAGTCAGTATGATCAAAAATAATACGGGCATCATTTTTTTCATCAATGAATGCAAAGGAGATTAATTTATTTTTGGCCAAAGCCTTCAAGATGTATTCAAGGGGCTTTGAATAGTGTTCATTTTTTCTGATGAATATGTTAAGCATGAGCGTAAAGGTATAATCAATTATTTTTTCGTCTTATTCTGGCTACATGGTATTGCACGGAGGAATATACCACATCGAAGTACTTTGCCCGGACTAATCAAGGCAGACTTCAATATAATTTTATAACCCTCACTATCCGGGTATCTCCATTACAGATCAGTTGACAAAAGAGAACACCTTCACCAATTAAAAAATCACTTGTTTTTATTTGTTCTGTATGCTCCCCCGCAGTATATGTTTTATTCATAGCATAGATCATTCTTCCGGATACATCATAAAGTCTGATGAGGGTCTTTCCGCCATTGGCTAAACTGAAATGAATATTAGTCATTGCCTGAAACGGATTGGGCTCAACAGCGAAAAAAGCAATATCATTATTTTGAACGGAAGTGTTTCCAATTTCAAAGTTTAGTTTGTAGATATCCGGATCATTGTTCAGATAAACCTCGGGAACTAAGATTTCTTTCATCAATTTAATCCTGTCGGATAAATCACCAGGATGATGAGAGATTAATTGTATACTAAACAAAACATCCTCTTCGGCTATTTCGACGGACTCAGGCTGACTCCAGCTCAATCTGAATATTCCGTCCGGATTCATTGAATAGTTTTCATCCGATAATGGAATTCTTTCCCCTTTAATGTTTAAGATACTCAGGTCATTGAGTTGTAATGCAAACTGGATACCTGCTATATCCACCCGACTACTGATCTTCACCCCGATCGTAAAAGGCACATCTTCTTTTATTTGTTTTCCTTCTGTCCATAGTGTCAAATCTTTTTCATTGCGCCATTGTACTTTATCATCCCGGATGGGATTGAGTATGCTTTCATTGACATCACCAATTTTTATCCCGACAAAATCTACGATCTGCGTGTCATGTAAAATATACTCCAGGCTCTTTATTTCCTGAAATGAGGATATGTCTGTACCTGTCATATTTTGTGGTAAGGATCCAAACCTCCAACTTGTATTACCAGGAAATTCTGTATTGATGCCGAGTATTACTTTACGTAACTCAAGCATATCGATTGCACTTACATTTCCGCTTCGGTTGATATCCGCGGCAATGTACTGATGCAATGAAGTAAACGGGGCGATACCCAATAAGTGTTTTTGCATTCGCACGATGTCAAGCGTACTTACACCATTGAGCACATCATCGTTTTTGTATCCTTTCAGAAAACCATTCGTACTTTCCTTGAAATGATCAAATATGTAATATCCTGTATCATCTGTGATCTTATCTATGCCCTCTGAAAAGTCAGAATTATCTGCCATGGACATGATTGTATGTGGAACAGCCTTACCGGTTTTTGTAAATACATGACCGGTGATGACAGGTTTTTCCGGAAGAGAATGCACACATCCCCCATAAATTTTTATTTCATCAAGATCCCAGGCTGATACTTCAGCGCCATTGCCAATCGGGCAATAGGACAATAACTCAATCCGAAAAGCAGCATTTCCTTCAACCTTAAACAAATCATTATTTAAAAAATCATACATCTGCAAAGTCCACACTGGGGTAGTAAGAATATGTTCCTTTCGATAAATTTCTGTACCATTTTTTAAAATGCGTATTCCATAATATTTTGGATAATTATTTGGCCCTGTTGGACCATTGATCCAGTTATATGTGGTTGGCCCCTTTTCATAAAATAACATTCCTGTCAATTGGACTACGGAATCAACAGAAGGATTAATGGTGAATTCGATGACAACAGATGCGGTACTCCCCGGTATATAATCACATGAATTAAGTGTCGTGATGCACATGGCCGTTGAACCATTGATGCCCGGAGTACACGAATGCTTATTATCCTGTGGCGGATCTCTGTATAGATATTGAGCTGAAACATCTGCACAAGGTAAAACCATAGGATATGACGGAATGAATTCTGTATAGTCCATATGCGACCCATTGGCCATGACAGACTCACAGGCATCTAAATCAAAAGAAATAATCGGTGAACAGGAAATAACATTCAACCGAAGTGTACGTATACTGTCACATCCGGATGATGAAGGAAATGTATCCGGATAAATACCGGATTTATCATAACCTTCAAACGACTCGCCCTTGCATATTTGAACCTGTAAGACTGAATGACTATTTGGAACTACCGTTAAATTCAATATTCTGACACTATCACAACCTGACATTGCAGTAAAAATATCTTTATAAATTCCTGTGGAATCATACCCTTCAACAAATTCTCCATTACAAATGGATGTATCGATGGTTGAATGAATAGTATCCACCCTGACGCAACTCTCAACCGGACTTAAATCGAAATCCATTCCGGTAGAGAACAATGTAATCTCTTTTAAATCAATCGAAGTTGATGTCAAAGCCAGGGGATAAAACAGAGGATCGTCGACAGTTCGCCACGGCAGATCAAGTAATAAGTTATCTACGCATGGCAACATGGATTCCCCATTTAAATCTGTTTTTATGAGCACCATATTTTCTTTTCCCAAAGCATCGATTGAATAGGTTGTAAATAGTAGATTGCTCCCAACTTCTATTAATTGAGAGGATCTCGTGTCCATATTATTTAAAATGTTTCTTGAAAAAAGTCCGGACCTGAATTTCCGGGCCCAACGTACATCGCCTTCATAATCGACTTTAAATAATACAATTTCATTTAGGTTAGAAAGCTGTGTTCCCAAAACCACAATTCCATTATCTGAATTGATCATCTCAAAGCCAACAATTCTTGGTTTGAAGATGTCATACTGTTTCAACCATATCAGATTGCCATTCAAATCCGTCTTCTGTATATAGATTTTATCCTTGACACTACCGGGAGGATGGCCATAATAACATGAGTATATTTCATTGTTGACCATTATTAAATCACATCCTCTTAAATCTGCAATGGTGTCCAACGCATAGTGTCCTGATTTTGACCACGCCAAATCCATGTGGTCACCATTAAGCTTAACCAAAAGATTCCTATAATCAGATGTGGGTAGTCCGGATGTCCCTGCGCCATAAATAAAATTGTCTGCATAAATAATATCAACCATTTTAGTCACCGAATTGTCCAATCCCGGACGGAAAAACGCGGATGATTGAATATTTCCGGTTTGCTTGTCCAATTCAAGTATTTGAAACCCTCTGATAGCTTTATGATTATCCGAATAATTGCTAATAAGATAATTACCGGATTTGCCTTTTTCGATGATCGAATAATTTTCAATCTGAGTTGCATTGGCATATTCCTTTACCCATGACACCAAATTATAATCCGGGTCATACCTCATCGCAAAACACGATCCTGATCCATTGACGGTCAGGGCGGTTCCGGAGACGGCCAACATACCCTCGGCATCAATAAGCATTGAATGGATATGGTCTGCTTTACCGGGTACGATGTCAAATGACCGTGCCCAGATCACAGATCCATTCAGTCCCATTTTTGTAATCGTCGCTTTACCATCACTGAATCCACCGAGATAAAAACCATCTTTTTCAGGAGTGGACGTAAGGCAATAACCCCGTTCATTTCTTTCCGGATTGCCATATAATGTACTGCTTATGTTTCCGCATTCCGCTTGACATGACAGGGTAGTGATTTTTATTGAATCCCTGAAGTGTATGCAAGAACTTTCGATATCCACCCAGTAGAATCCGGGTTGATTTACGACCAACTCTGGTGCGGTTGACCCATCACTCCATAAAAAATGTGTAGAGTCACAGTTTGCAGGAAGTACAACAGATAATATCAGTGAACTGCCAGTGCAGATCGATGTATCATTACCCAAAGAAATGACTATAGTGCTATCAGTGAAAAAAGAATAAGGAACAAATGCAGGTAATCCTAAAGCAGAAAAAGTATTTGTGGCTAATGCAATTCCGGCTTCTTCATATTGACATGCGGCACCTGTTTTATTGGGTTGCTGAATGACATCCAGAAATGGAAAACCATACCTGGCCATATAGAGTTTATTATCCGGACCCAGCTGTAATGCACCATAATCAGCACCGGTATTTGTGCTCAACGTAGTCAGTTGTTTTGTTTCCAGATCGATCTGATACAGATAACTCCCGACCACATTCGTGCTTAAATACAAAAGACTGTCATTGGGTGAAAATTCTATTCCATATACCCATCGCTCA
This sequence comes from Saprospiraceae bacterium, assembly GCA_049289835.1. Classification (GTDB taxonomy): domain Bacteria; phylum Bacteroidota; class Bacteroidia; order Chitinophagales; family Saprospiraceae; genus Opimibacter. Next base: position 5,855 of record JBATMM010000155.1, read on the forward strand.
GCAGTAATCAATAGTTTCAGATCATAAAAATTGGAAAGGATTCCGGTAGCGGAATTAAAATCGAACAGTTCTGCTACATTATATTGGAAATCCTGTTGAGTGAAAGAACAGGCTATTTTAGATCCGCCATGTGATGCTTTAATAGTTCCGGAAAGTTCAAAAGCAAGATGAGAGGAACCTATTGATGATACTACTGGAAGCGAATCTAATCCTGAAGATGTGAGCAAGTATGATAAAAACTTATCAGAATTGGTCTTGTGCGTTACGATCCAGATATCTACTCCGTTGGCATGCAATACAGATGTCACTTGTTCGGCTACCCGGGTTACGACAATTATATTTTTTGAACCGATGACGATATCTCCTAAACCTCCGTTGAGATTCATATCCACTATTGAATAATACAGATTACCATTTTTGGAATATTCATCAATTGTAAAAACATAATACTGCGAGTTTGAATTCGGGAGCGGAACAATCAGGCCTGCTTGTGTGGACCCCTCATCTCCCTCTAACCCATTTCCATTTGGCATCACGATATGATTGCGATTCCATACCGTCATACCGTTTGTATAGAAAAGAAGATGTCCACCAGGATCAGAGATAGAAGCGCATCCCTCCAAAGCAAACATTTCACCAACTAATGGAGTTGGAGTGGAGTTATTGAAACCTAGTCCCGCATTCGTACCGAAATACCAGTTGTTATTTTGTTTCTGAGCTAACACACACTCAGACATGATTAGTAGCGTGATAAAAACTAATTTAAATTCTCTCATCATGCATCATGATTAATATCGTTACTCGTTACTCGTTACTCGTCATTTATTACTCGTCACTCATTTTAAACCATTTCACCTCATCCTGCTTCCCCGATCTCACCACCGCATCAATAAATTCCATTCCACGCACACCGTCATCAATAGTCGGAAAATCTAAATCAGGATCAACATTCACACCTTCG
>JBATMM010000156.1:0-4710 GCA_049289835.1 Saprospiraceae bacterium
GTCGCATTAGGTGGAGTGGCTTGCGGTATCCATGTATATGCATTGTTCTGATACCCCAATATCGCAGTGTGCTTGTAAACAGATTTATTGTCAAGCGGAATAGGTAACTGAAAAAGATAGAGTTTGATATTCGCAGCATGGTCTTCATCATTCTCAAGCCATGATGTCGATGCACTTCCTGCCAGCCAGTTGTCGATATAAAAATCAATTTCAAATTTCACCTGGCCACCCAGCGTATTCTGATAGGCTACACTCAATGAAGCCGGATAATGAGCAGGGTCAAGTGTAACAGAAGGAGAAGTAATACTTGGACGGTTCTGATCTTTGTAAATCATCTTCGTGATATAACTTGCCTTTGATCCTGCAGGCGGTGTCGGAAATGCCTGATGTCGCGGATCGGGATATGCAGTCAATGTACTGGTGATCGTCGTCGAAATACTATTGGGGATCAACCATGGTGAAGTAGCCACTTCAACAATCGTTTCTGCAAGCTGAGCTAACGTAGTCGCAATATTGATGGCCAGCATGATCCAACCTGCAAATGGAATTTCATCTTCAATTTCTCCACCCGCAAGTTCAAGTTCACACCATAGTAAAGCTTTTGTGCAAGCCTGCGTAAACAGAATTTGTGTCAGCGATGCAAATGCATGCCAATCCATTTTTTTATTGACCGCACCATTGTAAATAAAATCAGCTCCAAAATATGTAACTCCGATGGCGATGACCGCTTTGATAAATGCCGGCTTACCCATGATATCATAAAGCGGTTTGTACGTTTGTGCAGCGACACCAAAACCTAAAAAGAATGTTGGAATTCCAAGATTCGCAAGCCCTGTAAATACTCCACCGATCACAGGTGATTTAGGATATTGATTATTCCCCGTACCCAATCCGCACCCGTATAAGTTAGCAGATACAGCTCCATCGGGAAAAGTAATATTGACAGAGAGTGTACCCGGATCAGCCGAAATAGGAATCGCAAAAACAGTATTGATCGGATTGATCCATCCGATAAAACGAAGGTTGTCATAATTCAGACCAAGGGCTTCAATGATATCCGCGACGATACCTCCATCATCAGGTTGCCATTTAGGTGTACTCATGGCATTGCCATCTGCATCAATAAACTGGACATATGCACCAAGCCATCTCACGTAATAATTGTCCATATTGATTTGCACTTGCCGTTTATCACCATCCAGGACTTTGATCGTTGTCTGCAGACCATTTGCCGTCGCTGTATTACTCAAAGCTGCGGTCCAGTTATCGCCACCTGCAGCCAAACTCACTTTGCCCAGCATGATCGTATCAGATCCTCCATCATTTGATTGCACACTCGTACCTGTCTCTTGTGTCCAGCTTGTACCTTGCAAACGCAAATCATTTTTAGTGCTTACCTGCACCATTGTCATCGATGTACCTGCATAGTTCATGGTATCATTTGTAGGAACCAATGTTTGTTTGATTCCTGAATCGCCTGCATCATAGGGCTGATACGTAGCCCAACCTGAATTTTGAGTAGGTGGTCCTGCTGCGCGCATCTGCGTCGCCAGTGCTTGTATTTGCAAGTAAGTAGTTGGTGCATCATACTGGTCCATATGCTGCATGACTATCGGTGCGTAATCAGGATTGGCAGTAATCAAATCAGCGTGATGAAAAAGTAATGCTTTCGCTGTGCTTACATAATCAATGGGCTGACCGACAGTAAGTGCTGTTCCGTTCTTTGCCATTAGCCTGTTCTCTGCATGATCCTGTACGACATGGATAGCTACAGATTGAATGCCAAAGTCGCCGGGGATCTTTCCCATTTTATTGGTGTGTCTTACAGATATACGCGTCACTGTTCCCATCTTCATTGGGACTGGGGCTTGTGTATAGTGCGTTATTTTTCCACCGGGCATTGCTGAAAGTTTAGGTTGTTGCTTTAGCGTTGATGCCAATGTTTCTTTTGTATGTTCAACGAGTGGAAATTTTTTACCGGCTACATGTAACCAGTAATCTTCATTTTCAAATTTGTCCGAGAGGTCAACATGAAAAATGTGATTGAGATGAGTAAGTTTGGTAGTGTCCATAATGGAAATGATTTTAGATTTTGGATTTTAGATTTTAGATTTTGGATTAGGTTATCTGATCCAAAAAGCAGAACAGTTGTCCGTAGTTTGAAACTACGGACAACTGTTTTGCTTTTTGGATTTTAGAATTGTTGTGTATTGACTACTACGCCGGCTGTACCATTCGCTCCTTTTACACCTCCACATATACCACCTGTGCCTTGTGTTCCGCCTGTTCCGCCTGTGCCTATGCTACCTGATTGACCGAGATAGTATACCGGTGCACCTGTAAGTGTGCATGCACCTACCAAGGCTACACCGATGGCAGGTCCGCCATTACCTCCTGCGCCTCCGCCACTTGCACCACCTGCACCGCCAGAACCTCCATTGCCACCCTGACTTCCCGTATCATTGCACACATCATGTGAGGCTACTGCAGCACCAGCTCCTCCACCTGTACCACCTGAATTTCCGGCTCCACCAGTACCACCGTTACCGCCGGCACCACTTGTTATTTTCACACTATTGTCTACAACACATTTAGAAGCCTGGATCGAAATGCCGATAGATGCACCACCCTGTGTTCCACCTGAACCACCTGGTGCACCACAACCGCCGCCACCGCCGCCACCGCCTGCTGTCCCATTATAAAAATCACCATTACCCCCGCAGACACAATTGCAATAATGACATGTCCCACCGGAACCACCACCGCCACCACCTGCGCCATTACCACCTACCGATCCGGTGCCACTCACCGAGGGCATCCATGATCCTGATGAAAAGCTTCCAGTGAGATTTGTAGATGCAGAGCCTGCACCGCCACAACCGGCAGCAACACCATTATTACCATTACCTGCAGGAGCAGGACGTTCGGTATGAGGACATAAATAATTTATCCCTCCCGCATTACTCGAACCCGAAGTCCATTGACCTGTAGTGCCCGGATAACCTGAACCTCCATTGTATGTATAAATGGAAGACTCCGATGTGCATTTAAAACACAACGTGCTGCACACACAATCACTTGATGCACGTGTGGATTGATTGCCACCTCCACCACCATTCGTATAGCCACATGGTGATGTTCCTCCGGCACCACCTGTTCCTCCACTTGCTTTTCCACCTGCTCCGCCGGTACTACCTGCTGAAGGCTGTACTCCGGATGCACCTGGTCCTCCTTTGGCTGAATTAATATTCACTGTTTTCATTGACACATTTGCACCACCTGCAATTTGCACAGCTGTGCTTGCAAGATTTTGAGTAGTTGCTATTGAGCCATTGATGATAAAATTTGCAAGATTGACAGCCACACCTGATCCTGAAACATTAAATGCAGGAATTCCATTTGGAGGTGCTGTGATTTGTGATTGATAAAGTGATGGTTGACCACTGGCATAGCCACCGACAAGCGTTACATTTTTGTTGATCCCCACAGTGGCTGTAAATGGATATTGTCCATAATCAACGATGATCAATCCATTCGCTTTGACATTTGTGACGGCTTGTCCAATCGTCTTACAAGGACTACTTAATGCGCCACATCCTGCATTATCTCCTCCACTGACGGATACATATATTGTATCGCCCGTGAACAATGAAGGTTTATTAATTATGAGATTTCCATTTTTATCTCCTCTGTTTTTACGGGTACTATCCGATTGTGAAAATGAAATAACCACTCGTGTAGGCTGACTCAGATCTGTAGGTGTGCCGACACTATCAATCTGAAATGTAGAAGTGGTCACCGGCATTTTTAGATTTGTGCAAGTCGGAAATTGTGATTGAGATAAATCCAACGTCTGAATAAACCGTTTGTACTCGCACGAGAGTTTTGCTTTGATAAATTTTGGAAAAGTGTTCGTGCCCTGATCATACAAAAGTTGTAATCCCGGTAATGCATTTGTCAGATTAGCATTTGAAAAATCAGTGCCTGTCACTTTTGCATATTCCAGGATCACACCATTCATTGATGCGCCGGTGAAAACAGCATAGCTAAGATTTGATCCTGAAAGATTAGTTGCTCCGAAAGAGGAAGGATCAAGTATCGCATTCGTAAAATTGGCTTTGATCAGGCTTGCGTTGGAGAACATAGCCCCATTCAATATGCAATTCGTAAAATTAGCACTGTCCAGGACTGCACCGCTAAAATTGGCATCGGTTAGATTCTGGCCAGTAAAATCTTTTCCTCTCAGATAACAGAAAGGACAATCATATGCATTCTGTGCATTGCCTGAAGCAATACTTGTAATCATAATGACCAGCATCAAAAAGCTGTAGAAGAAAAAGTTTTTTGTGGTGGTTCGTCTAAGATTTGTTCTTTGTTTTGACATCTTGTTTGGTTTTATGTTGTGAATTAATATTTTTTGGACTGGAATGACATCCCGGCAAATCGTTGACACCGCAAAGTGAATGGGCAAGAAAATCACGCTGTGCCGGTGTAGAACTCAATCCGAGTGTATTGCAGAGGAAAGGAAGATTGCAGGAGATATTCATGTAGAGCAAATTGCCTTGTCCGTTATTAAAAATATTGGCCAGGTTACCAATTTGCGTCAGTGAATTGTTTTGCAGATAAATGGAGTTGACACTTGAAAAATTGAACAGACTACCTACGGATGTCAATAGGTTGTTTGACATGTCCACATAGTTGAGCGTAGTC
>JBATMM010000157.1:0-6577 GCA_049289835.1 Saprospiraceae bacterium
GCCGAAATCTTCAACCGGAAATCTCAGATGGTCGCTGAGCGGTAGCCGAAGCGAACATCTCTCACAATCCATTTTTCAAACTCATCAAGTCCCATCGCATTTAGGCAATTTTCTTTTTTCAAAACTCCTTTCCGCGCAGACAAGACACCATATTTGACATACCCAACTTGTGTCCGACTGTGCGCATCCGGATTGATAGAAACCATCACACCTTTTTGTTGACAATATTCTAACCATGAATAATCAATATCCATGCGCTGCGGATTTGAGTTCAATTCCATCACGACCCCATTCGCTGCACAGGCATCAATCACTTTCCGGTAATCGATAGGATATCCGGGTCTTGCGAGAAGAAGTCGACTTGTAGGATGTCCTAGAATTCTTGTATACGGATTTTCAATAGCGCCTATCAATCGCGCAGTGGCTTTCTCTTCATCCATGCGAAGATTTGAATGAATGGAAGCAACTATAAAATCAAATTTGCGGAGTATGTCTTCATCATAATCAAGTGAACCATCATTGAGAATATCAGATTCTATTCCCTTGAATATTTTAAACGGGGCAAGCTTCCTATTGAGCCTGTCTATCTCTTCCAATTGCTGGAGTACCCTTTCAGGTTGTAATCCATTAGCATAAAAAGCTGTCTTGCTATGATCCGTGATCCCGAAATATTCATACCCCAATCCTCTCACATGCAAAGCCATTTCTTCCAATGTATTACTGCCATCTGACCAATTACTGTGATTATGTAACACACCCCTGATATCCTTAAACGTAATTAAATCAGCCCACTTTTCCGGAGCACATTTTTCAATTCCTTCACAATCCATCAATTCAGGTGGCAAACCATCAAATCCGTTTTCAGCAAGTACTTGATAAGGGTTTTTTAATTTATCACGATAAATAACCTTAGATAATTTTTCAAAAAGAGGTTCACTCATCGTCAGCTTACTCCAATTGACATATTTATCCTCCTTTATTGAAGTGTGACAATGAATAGTAATGCGTCCGTAGAACTTAATCGAAAATTTTTCATCTGAAATTTGTTCAATCAATTCAACCTGTTCGATGCCATGAAATTTCACAGGAGAAAATTCAGGACTGATCAGACATTCAATCTTACTGACCACCGGACATTTACGTGCTACTTCACCCACCCACTCTATGTCAAATTCAGCAAAATGTTTTTGCCAAAATTGAATAAATTGATCTAACTCACTTTCAATCGCTCCATACAAATACCTGTCCTGCGAATCCAGGTAATACGCAATCTTGTTTTGTAGATCTTCCTGCGTCTTCAATCCAAAACCGGAAAGCTTAACGAGACGATTTTCTGTACAGGCATACAAAAGTTCTGCGGGGGACTCTACACCCAATTCATCCCAGATCGCTCTCACCTTTTTTGGACCTAGCCCTTTGATAGAAAGCAGTTGCTGAATACCAATCGGTGTGATCGCTTTCAATTTCTCAAGCGGCTCCATTGTTCCGGTAGAAATGATATCTCTGATCTTTGAAGCCGTAGAAGCTCCTATGCCGGGAACAGCAGAGATTTCAGCATCAGACAACTCCGCCAGCGGTTGATCCCACTTTCGGAGACTCTGATATGCATTCGTGTAAGCCTTGATTTTAAACGGATTCTCCCCATGCAGCTCCATGAGCGCGGCGAGAAGATTAAATTGAGCAGCGATCTCTTTATTTACCATCAGGCCAAAATTGGCGAAGATCTCCGAATATTTGTTTATAAATGCCGATAGTATCCGAAATAAATATGCCTTCAGGATTGGCTGATGAATTGATGAGGAATGGTTTAGCCCCACCCTGATTGGTATAAGCGGATATGACAGTAGGCTCAGTCATGTTATTTCCATATAGGGAAATTTTCTCAAGAAGACTAAGGCCATCTGTTGATGTAAGATCACTAAACTCAGATCCCTGAGAATTTGTCAAGCCAGAGAGATATGTTTTCATTTTTGTGGTATCCACAGCTTCCATGCCTGCATAATTCCACCTCATTCCATCCTTCTCAAGAGATTGTTTCTTACCTGCTGTATTGACCCACTCTATTTTGTTGAGATCATCTGCTGTCACTTTGACAAGTTTCTTATCCCTGAAATTACTAAAGCGTTGCTTGAGACTCATACTCACAAAACCATCGACAAGAAATACTTCAGGTTTTTTAGCGACACGTATATAACTTGAAGCCGATCGTGCAGCCTGATCAAACTTAAATCCTCCTATCCACAGATCTGCTACCTGTTTAGACCCTTCCCATACAATCACGCGTGAAGCTTGTTGATCCGTGATTTCATATTCTGCATATTTCATCGGATCGTTGGTCAGTAATCGCTGAGCATTCAAATCTGCCAGTTGCTGGATGACACCATTGACATTTCGTGCAGGTGCAGGTATTTTTTTTGTTCCCTGTATAGCTTCCCATGTATCACCCGTTTTCTTCAATTCAAATTCTTCTGATTTTTCACCACCGGAAATAAATTTGATGTGATCCACCTTTGCAGAATCCACAGCACTGATCACAGGATCATACGAACTTTGACGATGTCCTCTGAAAAGAAGACTCAAGCCAAATAATAAAACACAGACACTAAAAATGATGGCAAGCGTGCGGGTATTCATGTTATAAAGAGTTGACGATTAAACATATTTTTCTTCCATCCGCTGTATGCGCTTACGACGTGTACGTTGCGAACGCCATATACCCACAACGCCTACAAGAGCTAATGGTAATAGGAAATTAAAATACTTTGTAAATGTTCGTTTTCCTTCTTCCAAATCTTTGATCGGACGATAGACTACACCTTTATCACGCAGTTCAGCCAAACCTGATTTGTCAACAAGCCATTCTACCGTATTCAACATAAGATTGACATTGTCCGGATTGAGATTCCCTTCTTTGGATACGACAAAATCACCATCAGAAAACACCACCAGTTTTGAATCCTGATTTTGCATCAAACCTTCCACTACTCCACCCAACGTGATATTGGAAAGTGGAAAATCAGCTTGTGTCCATTGTTTTTGTACATCAAACTGAAGAGGAACACTGAGTGTACCTGCTTTATTCGAACTTGTGACAAGTATTGTAAACAAACCTCCATCAGTGGATTGAAATTTGATAGGGCTTGCAAATTGAAACAGCACTGCTTCAATACCAGTCGTCACCGGATGATTAGAAAAGGTCTTGATCAATGGCAGATATGGGAAATTGATTTGTGTCGGGATATTAAAGTTACCAATACGCTGTTGCACACTTACCTTCCCACATGATGCATCGACTACGAATGTCGGATCAATCGTGATACCATGTGTTGTCAGCCATTTAAGAATATTATTATTGACTGCAGAACCGGTAGCTGTACTGAAATCTCCGGTTACTGCATTGACAGCAGCGATGATCTTTCCCCCTTTTGCGAGGTAATCATCAAGTATCTTAAACTGAGCATCAGGAATTGAATCGACAGGATTGACGATCAGCAGAGCTTTTACACGTTCAGCTATTGGTTCTCCTTTTGAAAGATCCACACTTTCAATTGTATAAATTACACTCAACGCTTTTGCTACCTGGTTCAACTCCTGCAACTGTGGTTCACCATTCCCCTGCAATATTCCAAGAGACGGTTTGTCTTTCACACTTATTTTTTTGATCGCAGTGGTGAGATCATACTCCATCGGTGATTGCTGATTGATGAAGGGGAGCACTTCTTTCTGATCACCATATTCAACCACTGCACCCATGTATGCTTTCTTCTGTGAGGCTTCATCTTTCTCGCGTACATTGATGAGGATGGGTTGAATACCATTCTGTGCTGCTTCCTGCTCTTTCGCCTGATCTGTACCGGGATTGATGAATTGATAATTCACTTTTCCTTTTGAGATATTATTGTACTCAATCAGCAGATTTTGAAAATCAGTTTTAACTCTTTCGAATTCTGCAGGAAGATTTTCAGAGAAATACGCTTTCACTGTGACCGGGTCTTCAAGATTGTGAAGTATGGTCTTGGTCGCTTTGCTCATTGTAAATTCCTTGTCTTCGGTCAGGTCGATACGAAAGAAAAATTCGCGTGACAACAGGAATACAATGGCTACGATACCGATGACCAATAAAATCGAGAGTTTATTATCCTTTCTCATGATCAGCTTCTTTTGGAGATATTTAATTCAGTCAGCATCAAACCTAAAAATGTTATTGACAGGAAATAGAGTACATCTTTGGTATCGATCACACCGCGTGACATTGATTCATAATGAGTCGGCACACTCAGATCCGTCAGTATACTTCCTAACCAACCTGATTGACTGGATCCTAGCGAACCAAAAATGAATTGGAACACAACACCGATCAACAATGCCATCAGGAAAGCAACGATCTGATTATTGGTCAGACTCGAGGCGAGCAAACCTATCGCGATATACATTGAACTCATCAATATCAATCCCAGGTATCCTGTGATCGTACTCCCATGATCGATATTGCCGAGTCGGGCAACACTCACATAATATGGAATGGTAAACGCAAGCGCGATGGCGACAAGAAGAAGACATGCCAGAAATTTACCGATCACCAGTTGATGATTGGACAATTTTTTGGTCAGTAACAATTCTATCGTACCTGTTTTCTTCTCTTCTGCAAACTGGCGCATCGTGATGGCCGGGATGAAGAAGAACAATGACCAGAGGGCTACGTTAAAAAAAATATCAAGGCTCGCCTGCTTGTGAAAAAAGATATCATTTCCCCACAGCCAGGTAAAAAACCCGCTGAAACCAAGAAATGCCACAAGTAGGATATAGGCGACCAGTGAATCAAAAAAACTATTGAGTTCTTTTTTGGCGATGATCCACGATTCTCTCATTTCAAATAAGTTGATTTTGTTATCGATTCGTTTATGATCCGTGTATGTTATTAATTCATTGTGACGTTGCGGAAGATATCTTCAAGCCGTACTTCGACAGGGCTCATCTGAAGCAACATCCATTCTTTCCCAACGCATAATTTATAGATTGCTCTTGCGGTTTGATTTCCATCAGCACATTCTACTTCAAGCAATCTGTGATCTGCGCTGAGACCTACACTTGAGACACCCGGCAATGATTTAATCGACTGTGTGATCACTTCTCTTGGAGCACCTTCGATATCGACAAGGATGAAACTCTTTCCGCTGGTATGACTTCTGAGTGCTTCCGGTGTTCCGTTAGCAACGATCTTGCCTTTGTTGATGATCAGTATCCGATCGCATGTAGCTTCGACTTCGGGAAGGATGTGTGTGCAGAGGATTACTGATTTATGAACACCCAGTTTTTTGATGAGGTCACGTATCTCGACACGTTGATTTGGGTCAAGACCTGTGGTAGGTTCGTCAAGGATGAGGATGGCAGGATCATGGATCATCGCCTGTGCAAGGCCTACACGCTGACGATATCCTTTTGATAGTTCGCCGATCTTCTTATGTTTTTCATCATTCAGACCGCACATGACGACCATTTCGCGGATGCGTTGATCCAGATTACCGCGTGCGATACCCTGAAGTTGGCCACAAAAGGCGAGATATTCGATGACCGGCATATCATCGTATAGTGGATTATGCTCAGGGAGATATCCGATATTACCTCTGAGGTTGTTGCGGGTGGTGGATTTACCACCGATGGTGATCTGGCCTGAATCCGGAGAGAGATACTGCGTGATCATCCGCATCGTGGTGGTCTTACCTGCACCGTTTGGGCCCAGGAAGCCTACGATCTCTCCTGTCCTGACTTCGAATGAAATATTATCTACGGCCTTCTGGCTTCCGTAGGATTTTGACAAACCATCTATTACGATATCCATACACTAGTCGGTTAAGTTTGTTAATCTAAATTGAATAGAGACTATTAATCCATTAAAAAAGAGCGCCAAAATTATAAATTTCTCTAATCTTGCTCCCTGTTAACCAATTATAGCATCCTTATGAAAAACTTACCTCAAACGATCCATTACAGTCCATATTTCATCATTTTGCTCTGTTACATTTTCATTTACAATTCGGGTTGCAATTCGGCTCCGAAACCGGTGATGGAGACCAAGGGCGATCTGACAGGATTTGAACTGACAGAGATACCCGGCACTACTGCGAAGACAGCGATCCGAAAGGATCCAAGTGGTCAGGTGGTGATTGAGGGCTTTCTCGATGGGGACAAAAAAACAGGCACATGGCTGGAACACAACAATGAAGGGGATATCAGCACATTGACCAGTTATCTCAATGGCTTTCAGGAAGGACCTGCTTTGAAATTCTCTTTCCGTGGCCAGGTCGATCAGCGTACGAATTATCACCTGGGCCAGCTCGATGGCCCATGGGTACAATACAAATTTGGAAAAGTGATGGAGACCCGTCAATATAAAAATGGAAAGCTCGATGGTACTGTCAAGATCTTTGATGAAAAATCATACAAGCTCCGCCAGGAGACTGAATATAAGAATGGACTACAGGATGGCCATTTCAGATATTATGATGACAATGGGAATATGACGATGGAGTATGAGTATAAGAATGGAGAGAAAGTGAGTGGGGGGATGGTGGAGAAG
>JBATMM010000158.1:0-1733 GCA_049289835.1 Saprospiraceae bacterium
CATCCCAAAATGGTCCGCACATCAATCGACCATGTCTGCGAAATCAATGCATGTAACGGAACGATCAAGCCTGAAATATTTACTTGAATTTATTTTCGTTTTGTTGGTAGGTGCATTCCTCATGCGACTGATGGTGCAATATGTCATCTGGTTATATGTCTTTCCAGGTGAAGAGCGTATCCTCTCGTTTGCAAGTCTCCTCGGCAGATATATGTATTCGTTATTCGATTTAATTCCCATCACACTCGTAGCTGTATCTGTCAAACTCGTACAACTGCGTATCAGTGCTTTAAAGCAGGAGACAATTCTCGTACAAGAAAAAATAAAATCGGAACTTCAATATCTGAAGGCCCAAACCAATCCTCATTTTCTTTTTAACACACTAAATGTAATCTATGCATTAAGCCGCAAACAAGATGCCCAGGCACCTGCGGCTATCCTGAATTTGTCTAAAATATTAAGGTACATGCTTTATGAGACAAGTCATCGTACCAATCCAATACGGGATGAATTGCAGCTAATATCCGATTATATCGCGTTACAAAAATTACGTTTTCAGGAACATTTAACAATCAACTATGTCAGGGATGTTGATGATGAAAACGCAGGGATCTCACCATTACTTCTTCTCCCGCTTGTAGAGAATGCTTTCAAGCATAGCCACGGATTAGACACGCATATCGATATCCGGGTGAGTGAAACAAAAGCTATTTTAAAATTTTCGATTTCCAATACGTTGTCTGAACAGCCGGATGATCATCCCCTGATAAAAGACGGGATTGGTCTGAGTAACATCAAACGTCAACTTGCTATATTATACAAGGACTATACCTTTTCGGCATACAAAGCCGAATCTGATTTTACTGTGGATCTTCTGATCAATTTAAATTCGTATGCCTATGTATAATTGTTTGATTATTGAAGATGAGCCTTTGGCGGCAGAGATCCTTCGGGATTATATCAGTGAAGTATCTGATTTATATTTAATGGATGTTTGCCGCGATGTGATGACCGCGTCGGGATATCTTCGTGGTCACACGGTTGACATACTATTTGTGGATATTCATCTGCCCAAAATAAATGGAATTGATTTTATCAAAACCATTCAAAATCAATACCAGGTGATCCTGACGACAGCTTATGATCAATATGCACTGGAGGGATATAATCTCAATGTAGTGGATTACCTGTTAAAGCCTATTGAGTTTAGCCGGTTTTTGCAGGCGATTCAGAAAATCAAAAAAAACAATTTAACCATTAGTGAACCGGTTGAAGGCACCGCACGAAAAGATTCATTTCATTTTTTCAATGTTGACAAACGGCAGGTAAAAGTATTTCTAGATGATATCCTGTACATTGAAAGCATGAAAGAATATGTAAAAATTCACACCAGTGAAAATTACCTGCTCACCAAATTACAGATCGGTGAATTCGAATCCTTGCTTGCGGCATCTAATTTGTTGCGGGTACACAAATCCTTCATCATAAACCTTGACAAAGTAACTGCTTACAGCGCCAACCTTATTGAAATTGGCAGACATCAGATCCCTATCGGCAGGACGTACAAGGAATTCATCATGAAGTATCTGAAATAAGACCACAGATTTCGCAGATTTTCAGATTCTCAGATTCGCACGGATTTAATGTTGACCGCATTGAGACAGATTACCTTTTACCACTTAACCATTATCACTGATTGCCTTTGAGGGAGACGGCGATGGTTCGACCTGCAT
>JBATMM010000159.1:0-1663 GCA_049289835.1 Saprospiraceae bacterium
GAATATCACGAGGACATGCAATCCGACATCGCAGATATTAAAAACTTAAGTGATAAACCTTATGCGGGTTCTGTGACCGCCGCGAAATTTTTAGAATTCTTCACAGCCGAGCATCAGTCCTGGGCTCATCTTGACATAGCTGGAATGGGTTTCCAGCCAAATGGTTTTGGAAAAGGACATTGTGCTACGGCGTATGGGGTGAGGTTGTTGGTGAGGTGGATGAAAGGGTAAAGGATTTCTTTCTAATATAATGCTGATAATTTTGTGGTTATATATTTAAATTAAAGGAATGCATTATTTGTTTAGTTATAACTAAACTATTATGATTAAATTTGGTTTGAAAAAAATTGAATCCATTAATTCTAAACAGCAATTCGATCAACTTGAAATTGACGGAATTGGCATTTTGGATCTATTTGAAAAAGTACTTAAAGGGACTACTTACCAAAGTGAATTCAAAGTAATGTTGACTTACATGGAATACTTAGGAAATAGTGGTTTATTACCAGAGACAAAATTTAAAAATATAACTCCTGTAAAAGAAAGTGTCAGTGAATATGAATTCAAGAGCAAGCATCTACGTATGTATGCAATCCAAAAGACAGGCGGAAAAATAATTGTATTGGGAGGATTTAAGAATTCGCAAAAAAAGGATATCATAAGATTCAGGGCCATAAAGAAAGCTTACTTGATAGCCTTAAAATATTAACCAAAAATATGAAATTATGAAAAGAGAAGAATTGATATCATCTAATGAATATTGGTTGACCAAAATACAATTGGATCTTTTCAACATGATCGAATCATATCGGAAAGAAAATAATCTTAACAAAACACAACTTGCTGAAAAGCTCGGTGTCACAAAAGGATATGTAACCCAGATCCTAAACGGTGACTTTGATCATAGGGTGAGCAAGTTAGTAGAGCTTGCCCTTATTTTTGGAAAAGTTCCGGTATTAAATTTTATTGATGTTGAGCAATATAAATCATCTGCCGGAGGTGTTTCTACCGATAGTGCGAATAAGAATCAATACCCTCTTAAATCAAGCATGAAGAACACAATGGTTGCAAATGACAAAATTATTATGAAAGAAAAGGCAAAAGGAACTAAGAAGTAAAATGAAAGAAGAAAGTCAATTTGTCGAAACGGGAAAGAGTATCAAAAAGGCTGAACAATCTCAAATGTTCGGAAAGCCCTGTTTCAAAATCAATGGAAAAGCATTTTGTTGTTTCTTTCAGGAATGCATGGTATTCAAACTAGTGGGGGAAGACCATAATGAAGCCCTTTCATTGAAAGGATCTATTCTATTTGATCCATCAGGAAAAGGAAGGGCGATGAAAGAATGGGTTCAGATTTCGTATGTGCATTACAAGAAGTGGGATAAATTTGCAAAGGCCGCGGCGGAATATGTCGGGGACTAAAGCGGTTTGCTTTTCGAATATAACCCCGAAAATTAATTAACTTATTAATTCAGATCATTGAAGCAAATGATGCCTGTCATTTGATATACTGCTTTATGTAAATAGTTTAGCCAGACTATTTTCAAACAGTTTAATTCAATGACAATGAAAAAATATGTAGCATTAAAAACCATCGGCGTCTGGATGGACCACGCTGAAGCAAAGATCATTCATCCCGGACAATCTGCTGAAGCGATAGAGG
>JBATMM010000160.1:0-15872 GCA_049289835.1 Saprospiraceae bacterium
GTCGAACACTGTATACCATCAACATAATTAACAGGACTTGAAAAGAGATCCTTACGAAACGTCTCGGTAATGAAAATACTTTTTGAATTAATCCTGCTAATGGAATGGCGAGTATTGCATAATATTATACATATCTGCGATGACCAAATGCGCCGCCAAACCACCATGCCCACCAGCTCGCGAAAATATAAGTAGCCAGGATAAAAATCAGTATCATGGCCGGGCTATGAAATTTTTTATACTTCAATCCATAAAAAATACCGATCAACATCAGGAGCACCATTGGGGAGTATAGCAACAACCCATTCTGCACATCAAATAATACTGCAAATATTTTAGGTCTGTTCCAATATTTGAATCCTTCATCTGTGTATGAATAGTAAATCCAATGCCCTGTCATTTCATTCCAATACAGCAGTTGCGGAATAAACATGATAAAGCCAGATAAAATAATAAGCAATACCGATTTGTAATTTTTGATAAAAGATCTTATTCGCTCACGAAGAGACTCTATCGTATACACATTATACAACAGCACAAGCAGGCAAAGTATGATGTTTGTCGGCCGGATCAGAATGATCCATCCCAATATTCCACCCAGCATTATACTATTTAGGAAATGAGGCGATTTACAATATTTTGGAAGATGATAAATCAACAAACAGAATAAAAAGAATGAATACACATGCGACATGCCCATCTCTTTCGTGGAATAATAAAAGAGGTTGGTTCCAAAATATACGGACATGACTGTCCAAAATGCTGTACTTTCTTTGAAACCTTCATCAGCATTCAGTAGAGTTTTGTATAATAATAAGAGACCAAATAGTGTGATCAGGATGCCACCGAATGCAATTGCCTTGCAATAAATAGGGCTGAAATAATTATAAGGATCTTCACCTTTAATTTTGCTAATAAAATAACCAATTCCGAAAAATGGCAGCTCAAAATAAGATACACCACATGTGAATTTATTAACAAATTCGCCATTGCTGTTATTATAAGGATATAAGGTTCCAAGAAAGTATGGAAAGATACTTCCTGGAGGTAATCTGTGGTAGTCTTTAATAATGAATAATCCTGGAAGATAATCATAGAATCCTTCGCTATCTGACCATAGGATTGAGCGCTCTCCTCCTTTGATCCTGTCAAATGTCACATTGATCAAATAGAGAAGGAAAAGAATAAAAATGAGATAATGCGCCCTTTTCATATTGTGATTTTTTATTTTTTAATGTAATAACAATTTACTCAATTAGGTAATAGCGTAAATGACTGTGAGACCCATTGTTTGCTGTAATTGATATATAAGATTGAGGAAAGGACGTCAAATTATTTAGTTGACCAATATACGATTTTCAAATACTAAAATTGATCTCTGGTATGGAAAGTCAGTAGAAATATAATAGAATGCAAACAATAAATTGAGTTTGTCGTGTACAAGCCATAAGGGGTCCCTTATCTGTAGTCTAATTTGACTATTTCCATTTCCAATTCAATTCCTCATTGTATGGAATGCTATGACCTGCAGCAATTGTCTTAAGCTCAGCAATCAAGTCAGTGATTCCATTAGTTTTTTGTTTTGGGATCACGATAGCGTTTTGATTTTTTTCTTCGATCAAAATTAATGTGCCTGTTTCGTGGATAGATTCAATCTCTGTCCAGGGCATGGTTGTTTTTGCTTCTCCGACAGCTATTGTTACACCTTCGTTCTCCAGGTCAATTGTTGTATTTACGCCTATTTCGCTGCTGTAATTTGCTTTGATGTATTTGGTAAAGTGTCTCTTGTATTGTCTTTTTTCAAAATAGGTGTAGAAAAAATACATCGGCAGACAGAGCATAAAGAAGAGCCCTGAATTGATCGGCCCCTGGCTGTTGTACAGAAAAAGGCCTGCAATAAAATACAGGAATAGGATCACCAGCTTATTCATCGTCCTTTTTTTCCGGACACGCTGCGATTTCGTCGTCGCATAGTACAGGTAATTCAAGTAATCATTTTCATCGGGTATATAGGTGTATGTCATAATGTGTAATGTGTAATGTGTAAGGTTTAATGAATATTGCCTATTGCCTATTGCCTATTGCCTATTGCTAATTGTTTATTGCCTATTGCTAATTGTTTATTGCTTATTGCTTATTGCATATTGCATATTGCATATTGCATATTGCATATTGCATATTGCTTTTATTGCCGCAAATTTCGCAAATTAACGCAAATTAATTTTTCTTTGACTTTATCTTTTTACTCTTATTTTTCACGCAAAGTCGCAAAGAAATTTTCAGTTTTACTAATTGCCTTTTGCCTATTGCTAATTGCCTTCCCGCATCATTTACTGCGTAATGGCGGGATCTTCGCTGCGCTCGAATTGCTTATTGCCTATTGCCTATTGCTTATTGCTTATTGTTTATTGCTTATTGCTTATTGCTTATTGCCTTTTTTCTTGCCGCAAATTTCGCTAATTAACGCAAATTAATTTATTTACTCTCTGCTACTTATTTGTCACTCGTTCCCGCTTCCTGATTTCATCTGGCGGGATCTTCGCCATGCTAGGTATTCTTTTGATTTTCGGTGGTTCGAGGTCGGAGACACTCGAACGTCAGTATTCGTTACTCATTACTCGTTACTCGTTACTCGTTACTCGTTACTTGTTACTTGTTACTTGTTACTCGTTGCTCGTTATTCGTTATTCGTTACTCGTTTTATCCAACGGTTGACACATTGCGAGGAATTGTAAAATAAGCCAGTAAAAGTGAGAAAAAGATCAAACCTGTACACACGATCGGAGGTAAAAATGTGAGGAAAAAGTTTGCGATAAACGAGATCCCGAAAACAATACAATTGATGACAATAATTCCTCTGAGTATTTCAGGACCTGCTTTTTTTCGAAGCAGATACCAGTTGATGACGCCTCCTAAAATTAACATCAGTGCAAAACCAATGCTCATGGATGTGATGATGTCGTACATCGTGGGCTTAAAGCCGGCCCCCATATCCATTTTATTTGTTGTCATCAGGGTGATCATTTCTTTTTCCGTATCATTCGTTCCCTGAGGTTTATTGATAAAGCTCAGCGAATGGAGCATCGCTGTCAGTATCTGGAGCGTCGCTGCAGTTTTCAACCAGAATGTATATTTCTTTAGCATAAAGGATTTTTTTGAGATTAAATTTAGATAATATCCATTGCGTTCGAACAGACTTATATAGATTTTATTCGTTTATGATTTATAATCTCCAAAATATCCTTTGCTCTCCACTTTGCCGGTAAAAAAATTAAGAAAGAGTGCAACAAAGATGATAAATAGAGTAGATTGAAAACTAACCAGGAATTTTCCGGCAGTTGAGGTGGGAAAATACTCACCATAGCCTATGGTCGCAGACGTAATAAAACTGAAATAGATCGAATCAAACCAATGCAAAAGTGGTTTATTCAGATAGTTGCCATGCGCATAGATAGCGCCAAAATCAAATATGATCTCTATGTAGTTAATAAACAAGAGCAACATTGATCGCCGGTAAGAACGCGGCCTGGCGATGACATCAGAAGCGAATATTAATGTGGGTACATAGAGCATGGTTTCGACCATGAGCCACACTAATATAAAAAACAATAAATGATTGTGCTGAAGATCATTGATCACCAGAAACAACGGGAAAGAGAGTTTACACAAGACATAAACATCTACAGCAAGGTCCTGGTAGGCTATGAGCCTTTTACTGAATATTTCTTTGATATACAATCCGGGGAAAAAGAATTGAGATACGGCCAGGAATAACCGAAGGATTTTTTCTATCCCGACATCATTGTCGTGCTCGTTATTCCAGATACACTTGATGTTATACAGACGCCGGCTGATTGAACCTTGTGTAGGAGTTTCTCCCTCCAATGGTCTTCCCAGAAACAATTTATGCAGTTGCAGTTTCATAGAGCACAGATATTTTCAGTCCGATAATAGCTATTTTGATTTTTCCTGTAGCTTCTTTACGACCTCGCTGATAGGTACATCATCAATCATCACGTCTTTTATCACGGCATCCCCATTTTTTATACCGACTAAGGCATAAGCAACCTGATTAGTATCCCTGGCAGTTTCTCTGTAGACATCCTGTGCACCTTGCGCTTTTGATTCTTCCATATAAAATCTGGTGAATGGATATCCAACCGTCACATAGCTCATCGTATCAGCGATGATATAGTCAATTGATGCTTTGACATAATTATCATCATCCACGGGCTGATCTTTTGAAATGGAATTTATTTTGACAAAACCTTTCTCATCCTCACCGATCAGAACGAAAATCTGATCGCCCTGATTCCACTCTTCAGCATTCGCTACATGAAATGAATTCGCTTCGAAAGAAAGTGTAATGTATTTCCCCCTGAACGGATCAGAAGGATCTATAGGCGCCGTCCTGAATTTGAATTCCTTTCCACCTGCCAGAATGGATTCTTTACGGCTTATCATTCGGGCAGGAATGTATAGTTGAAGGACGACCATCAGGATAAAGGCGGGAATTAAGATTGTTTTGTTCATAAGTGATGATTTTGGATACCGGATTAAAGGATGCCGGATACCGGACTCTATTTTTGAATTTTTAATCGCGCAGAGAACACGGAGATCACTGAGAATGCAATTCACTTTTGAATTACTAATCTTCGTTGATTCAATTCGTTATTCGTTATTCGTTACTCGTTATTCTTTTTTTCTTCACCATCCGGTAATTTGCAAAAAAGAAACCAAGGCCTACACCGACAAACAATATTCCTTTCAGAACAAAACTAATATCGGTGTCAAAGAATCTGCAGATCACCAATGCGGTGACGATCAATAAACCATAATTCAATATTCCCAGATGGTTTTCCAGCGCTCCTTCCCGTATGGTCAATATGCCCACACCCAGAACGAGTAGATTGATCAATACCACAGAAAGCGGAGAGGAAAGTCCAATAATAAATACACCAATAAATAAAAGGAAGATCAATTCAACGGGTTTTATTTCAAGTAGCGTATGTTTCATTTTTTGATATATCAAAAGCCCGAGCGCCGCAAGTGAAAGCAAAGTTGAAACAATAAATTCTACTGAAGAAAAGACATTTTTTTCTGAAAAATCTTTATCTATCAGATCTTGCCAAAAGAAATTGAAACTCAATATAAGAAGGATCCCTACAGTTCCCAGTGATCCGAGTATGAGATAGCCATTATTCCTGACCTTCTGTTCTCTGAGGAAAGGTGTATTTCCAATTAAATAGAGTAATCCGAATAAGCTGACATAAGCAACAAACATAAGCTCTCCAACATCTTGTGCTATAGTACCCAATACAATGACTACAGATAATGGAATAAACCAGTTGTGAAAGGTGAAAAAATTACTTTCACTTCGATTTCTGAACAACATGTAATAGTATGGAAGTACAAGTAATAGCATTCCCCAATAAACATAGGATTCATGAGTTGAATTACCCCAATACCCTATTTCGCAGGCATACCACGTGATACCGGCGATATAAAGAAGTGAAGCCATGGACGACCTCATGACATAGATGATAGGCACACAAAGCAGCATCCAGGTAAAAAGATATGATGCAAGATTTCCGGATACATTATATATCTGACTTAGTAAACCGATGCAGGCGCCGACAGAAAAGAATAGAAATGCCGATCCGGCTTCACGCCATGTCACGCTTTCTTCTTTTTTTAATAATGTGTATCCGCATATAGCTTGTCCTGCGATTAAAGGAATGAAAGCAATCACAGTCTTCAAGCTTTTCGACAGTGTATCCCAATTGTGCGCAAGAATAAGGATGATGCCTAAGCTGACCAGGATGGCACCAAGAATTCCAAATACGATGATCAGTTTATTTGAAGAGGGTTCGGTTTTCGAATCGTAGTATTGATTAATTCGGTCTGCGGTCTCAGAATTGATCACACCGGCATTAAGCAATTCAGTTATTTCCTTACGGACTTTCATAGATGGCATTTAAAGCCTTCCAAAGGTAGTGCAATAGGGTGGAAAGGGTGGGCTTTCCGTTTGAAGCATGCCGGAAAACTTTTACCTTCGGCCTCAAACCACACTATCTTGGCAAAACAGGTAAAACAAAAAGCAAAAACTCCGGTCACACCGGTTGTCGTACCCCCTTCAGAAACTGTCTTGATGTGGAAAAAATATTTTCCGTACATCATCACCGGTCTATTTTTCATTCTGTCCCTCATCGGTATCCTGAAGCATGAGATGTGGAGAGACGAATACCAGGCTTGGATGGTTGCGAGGGAGGCACATTCAATCCCTGAGCTTTTTCACAATCTTAAATATGAAGGAAACCCGGTTCTATGGCATGCCTTTCTTTTTGGTATCACCGCATTTACGGACAACCCTTTCTACATGCAGTTATTTCATATCCTGATTTCTGCAACCTCGATATACCTTATCAGCCGGTACGCGCCATTTTCTGTGCTGCAAAAAATATTGTTGACATTCGGGTACTATGCTTTTTTTGAATACAACATCATTGCCAGGTGCTATAGCCTGGGATTACTATTAATTGTGATATTTTGTATCCTTTATCAGGAACGACAGAAGAATATATTGTTAATCGGAGGCGTATTATTTTTACTGGCCAATAATACAATTTTCGGCGTGATCCTGGCTTTGAGTTTCGCAGGAATTATTATATATGAATCTCTTTTTAAAGATAAAAAAATAAAGTCTCCTCAAATCTCTTTCGGAAGGCTTGCCCTTTTCGGAGGTATCACGTTTATAGGAGTTTTACTGGGGTATTTACAAATCAAGCCGGAACCTGACAATTCATTTCCAACTCTGTATGTGACGCATTTTGATATTGTACGATTACAGTATACATTATCAAGATTTATTCATGCGTACATCGCTATCCCTAATTTTAGAAATTTTCATTTCTGGAATACAAATTTCTTTGTACCGGATGAACGCAAATTCCTGGTGGGCGTGACACCTATTTTATTTCTGCTTTGGTTAATTGCTTTTTTGCGAAATCGGCTGGTATTTCTTTTATATACAACCGGTACGATGATACTCCTCGTGTTCTATTATTATACCGGATTTATCTGGAGCCGATATTCCGGTCACTTGTTTTTATTGTTGTTAGCTTGTTGCTGGATGACTTATTACACGAAGGATAAGCCATATCAGAATGTACTGATCGACAAGTTGTCGCTGTTTGGAAGTAAAATCAGAATTCCTTTTTTTGTTTTTATTCTTGCAGTTCATGTGATAGGTGGTGTTACCGCATATGTGATGGATCTTGAGTATCCTTTTTCAACCAGCCAAAAAGCAGCGGATTATATCAGGCAAAATCATCTTGATGAATTCAATATTGTGGGAAGTCAGGATTATGCGATTTCACCTCTTGCATCAGAACTGGATAAGAAAATATATTATGTTGAACGGAAAGAGGCCGGAAGCTTTATCATCTATGATCAAAAAAGAACCTTCGTTTCCAATTTTGAAGAACTCATTGCTTTTGTTGGACAGGTGATGGGTAAAGACAAGAACAGAGTCATTCTCGCGAAGAGCAATGAAATCACAAAGACTTATAATGACACTGGAGAGATGGTGCCCTGGGATCAGGGTATGGTCACCGATTCACTCAATATGACATTACTTACAAAATTTGATCCGGGTATAGTAGAGGATGAGACCTATTACATTTATGCCGTTGATCGAGTAAAATGAAAGTATTGACAGGGCTTGCCCCTGTCTGAGTAAAACATTTAAGCTCAAAGAAAAGGATGTCGGATAAAAGGACGGTTACTGAGCTGTCGCATATGGCTGAGTATGGCAAGTCGAAGTATGCCAGATACCGGACTCTGGATGTAGATAAATGAAAAGTAAAATTTTTATTTTTTGCTAATTGCTAATTGCTAATTGACCTATGCCAACTGTCTATCAATGTCGCGCTGGACATCTCTATCCTTGATCGTATTCCGTTTGTCAAATTCTTTCTTGCCCTGAGCCAGATAGATTTCACATTTGGCATGGCCTCGTGCAGAAAAGTATATTCTGTAAGGCACTATCGTAAGACCTTTTTCGGCGACACGACGTTCAAGTTTTTTAAGTTCTGTTTTCTTTAATAATAATTTGCGTGAGGCTTTCACTTCATGCTGGAACATACTGGCATGCTCATATTCGCTGATGTGTAGATTTTTCAAATAAAGCTCACCGTGCTCAAAGACACACCAGGCATCGCTCATATTGGCCTGTCCGAGACGAAGTGATTTGACCTCGGTACCCTTCAGCATTATTCCGGCCTCAAAGGATTGAAGCAGGTGATATTCAAATTTTGCTTTACGGTTTAGTATTTCCATTTACCCCTAAATCCCCTATGATTCGACTTGCTAAACTCGGTCTTGGGCTACAGCTCATCAACCAGGGGACTTTTTTATACGAATCGCCAAAGATAAGTCTCCTTCAGGGGATTTAGGGGCAAATTGTAGTTTATGATTTCGAGGGCACATTACTGAAATGCATCGGATGATCGGGCTTAAGATGCTCATTGATGAAATCAGTCATTTTCACATAGAGATGTCGCCGTGCATTGTCTCCGTATATACTATGATTCCGGTTAGGATAGAAATAGGTTTCGTATTGTTTATTTGCTTTGATCAATGCTGCAGAAAGTTCAGCTGTATTCTGGAAGTGAACATTATCATCTGAACTACCATGAACCAGCAGATAATTCCCTGTCAGCTTATCCGCGAAATTGATTGGGCTGTTATCTTCATAGCCTTTGGAATTTTCTTCTGTCGTGCGCATATAGCGTTCGGTGTAGATGGAATCATACCATTTCCAATTGGTCACAGGAGCAACAGCAATAGCAGAATTGAAAACATCATTGCCTTTAAACAAACATAAGGAAGACATATATGCTCCATAACTCCAGCCAAAAATGCCTATACGTGCAGGATCAGCATAGGGTAATTTTCCTAAATATTTAGCGGCTTCAATTTGATCAATCGTTTCATAATGGCCAAGCTGCTGGTATGTCATCTTTTTAAATTCTTCTCCACGTCCGCCGGTACCCCTGTTGTCAACACATGCTATAATGTAGCCTTGTTGCGCCAGAGATTGAAACCACCAGTAATCCGGCCCGATCCATCCATCAACCACCTCCTGTGAACCAGGGCCACCATATAAATACATGAACACAGGATACTTCCTTGTCGGATCAAAATTAGTGGGCTTGATCTCATACCCATTTAGTTTAACACCTTCTGAAGTTGTGAAATTGAAAAATTCAACCGGCTGAACTTTATACTCTTCCTGAAGTTTTTTGACATTTGCATTGTCTTCCAGCATCCGTACCAGTTTTCCATTTCGATCATTTACTGCATATGATGTAGGTGTATTAATTCCGGAATGCGTCCACACAAAGAGATCAAATGTTGTAGAAAATGCTGCAGTATTTGTTCCGTCATCATCTTTAATTTTTTTCGGAATTCCTCCATTCAGATCTACACTATAGATTTCTCTTTCCAAAGGTGATTTCATATTGCCCTGGAAGAAAACCATTTTATTTTTTTCATCTACACCATAAAACGCAGTTACTTCCCATTGCCCTGATGTCAATTGCTGCTTCAGCTTTCCATCCATGCCATAGAGATAGATGTGATTGAAACCATCTTTCTCACTTGTCCAGATGAAACCTCCCTGATCTGCAAGAAAGGTCAGGTTATCATGGATATCGATATAATATTTGTTGTCTTCCTGCAACAGTGTTGTGGTTTTTCCATCAGCAGCATTAGCCAGAAGTAGATCAAGATGATTCTGATGCCTGTTCATCCAGAAAACGCATAGCTTTGATGGATCAGTAGTCCATTTAATTCGGGGTATATATCCATCCGGATCACTGTTACGATCGACAGTCGCTTTTTTCTTTGTCTTTGTGTCATAAAGATGAATGCTCACCTTCGAATTTTCCATACCCACTTTAGGATATTTAAATGTTTCCATTTCAGGGTATGCTTCACCTGTATAATTCGTCATCGTGATTTCTTTCACTGCACTTTCATCAAAACGATAATATGCCAGGTGCCGGCTGTCCGGTGACCAGGCAAATGCTTTCGTGAACGAAAACTCTTCTTCATATACCCAGTCACAGGAACCGTTGATGATGGCATTCACCTTTCCATCGGTAGTGACCCGTGTCGTCTTGCCTGAAGCCAGGTCTTTGAAATAAAAATCATTGTCCATGACAAAGGCTACTTTTTTTCCATCCGGTGAAAATGTAGCATGCATTTGCTTGCTGACTTCTGATAATTTTGTTGTGTTCCCGGTAGACAGGTTGTATACATAATTCCATTCTCTTGTCGAATGACGATAGATGGATTCTGTGCCTGTCGCCAGAAGGATTTGAGATTCATTATCACTGAATGTGTAGTCATCGATTTGATTTTGTTCGCCCGGAAGCTTCAATGAACTTACATCAAGAATTGTATCAACCAGGTTACCTGTTCGGAGGTCATATTTTACGATCATGTTATGCTGAAGCGCTGTATAGTGACGGCCATCATTCATAAAACGAAATCCCGGCACTCCTTTTGAACGGAATGTACCATTAGTCCATATATCATCGATCGTGATCTGGCGTTGTGCAAGGACTTGTGATAATGGGAGGATAATAAATCCGGTCAGCAGAAGGGATAATAACCAATTACTTTTCATGTATTTCTTTTTGTATGTTGAAGGTGGGCAAATTTCGTGAATAGATAACGTAATGACAAGGGTAGGGAAGTATGGTCGTCTAATAATCGAGGAGGACTATCGAAAGAGTGACTTTGGACAATAGGCAATGGGCAATGCTTCGACTTGCGGCCCGCATCCATGTGCTACAGCTCAGCAACCGTAAGCAATGGGCAATAAGTAATAGGCAATAGGCAATGGACCACGGACGTCGACCAAGGATGTATAAGCCAATAAACCTATAAGCTAATAAACATGTAATCTGCTAAAATTTCAGGTAGAAAAACTATTTACCCAGAGGAGTCCTTACACCGGTTTGAAAGGATATAGAGCGGAGTTGTTTTCCATTATTATTGCTGAACTCAAGATTTGGAATCTGGTAATGAGCAGCTGTCTGAATGAAAAAAGTCTTGTGTTCATTGAGTGAATACTCAATGCCTAAACCTGCTGCAGCTGACACGAAGCTTTTTGTGCTGAAGGGAGCACCATCACGGATATGTTCACTGACTCTTCTTGATTCTTTAATGGTATTTGCAAGGTTCGGATTACTGTTTGGATTTTCATTGACAGATAATGACTGGAAATGATACTTGATCGATACATCAATATCTAATTGTACGATCAGGTTAAGATCAAAACCTGCGAGAGCATAGAATTTAAATGGACCTTTATTGTCCACCTTGTATCTCATTTGTAAAGGCACAGTCACTAATTGCAAACGCATAGCATCAAACTCTATAGTGCCATTATCAAAGGCGCTACCGACGGATAATTTGCGCCCGGGTTCAAATGTTTTCGAGTTGTAGATCAAACCTGTTTCTACCGCCCATCTTGGATGATCTATGGCCATAGTAAATCCACCTCCATAACCATAGGTTGGAAGACCTTTCTGAGGGAATACAATAATCCGACCTGTACTGATCAACCGGTCTTCCGGCATCCGCAGCCGATTGTAATCTACCTGGGCAAGAATTCCAAAAACAGTATGTGTAGTCTTTCGCTGTTTTACGAAAGTCGGATGTGGAAAGGTGGTGTAGTGGAAGCCTATAACCGGAGAGGTCATGGAGGCAAGAAAATTAATATTCCCTTCCTGCGATTCTGAATCTGCAGATGCTCTTAGGTGATCATCTACTGATGACATATCTGCATTCTGTAGTGTCTCCAATGCTTCCCGAGTGGACGGAATAAAATTATGGGTTCGTTTCGATTCATTGATTCCTGCCAATGAATGCAGGGGATCAACAAATGCAACAGATGAATTTTGTGTTTTTGGAGTTGATTTCTGGACAAGATGATCATCAGTTGTCTTTGATATCAATCCGGAAAAAACAAGTGAATGTATATCTGAATTAGTTTTTGCTTTTAAGCCGTTCGGATTTGTTTGATTTATCCCTGATTGATTTGATTTATTATTTGAGGTGATTTTGTCGGCCTCATTATTCTTATCTGACGGAGTTAAGGTTGTAATTGTATTTAATGGAATTGAATTGTTGGCCATACCATCATGGGGAGTATTCGGCTTTAACGCATCATTTGCATTATTGTACAAAGGAGTGTCGAAAGGAAGCTTGCCCATCCGTCCCAAATTGACGATTGTAAAAAGAAGAAGTAAAACAGCTGTCACTTCCACAATTTTCAAAGCGATCAATTTCGCGCGGAGGAAATTGCTGTCAGCAAGGCGTTGAAGGAATAATGGCCAGGTACGAGGATCGTATTTAGGTTCGAACTGAGCAATACGTCTGCGGATGTCCTCATCAAATTCTTTATCGGCTGCATCGAGTGATGCTTTGATCCGATTCCACCCTACATCCTGTCCTGGGGCATCAAAACTTTTGAAAGATTCTTTGAGATTTTCATCAAAAGCGGGATCGTCGCCTGTATTATTTAATTCAGCTATCTGATCCATCTGGTTCACGAACTCATCCCAATTGGGTTGAAGTCCTTCAGGCTCATATTGGCCTAAAAGATCCTTCAAACTTTTTTCCCATTCGTTATTTAGCATGTTGACCCAATGTTACAGCAAGAAAATCTTTAAGCTTTGAACGGGCTTTGACAAGATTTGACCTGCTTGTGCTCTCTGTTATTTCCAGGATATCAGCGATTTCCTTGTGCGAAAAGCCTTCAACCACATATAGATTAAAGACAGAACGATAAGCAGGGGACAAGCGCTGTATGCATTTGATGATTTCCTGGACAGTAAGTTTACTGAGGGCGTCAGGTTCATTAGTTTGAACATTATAGGCAGTTTCCAGGTCTTCAGTGCGACGGCGCGTTTGCATCCTGTAATAATCGATCGCTGTGTTGACCATGATCCTTCTCATCCAGGCGACCAGTGAAGTACCGGGCTGGTATTTGTGAATGTTGTTGAGGATCTTGATGAAACCTTCGTGGAGGATGTCGAGGGCATCGTCCTGGTTGCTTGAATATCTGAGACATACGCCCATCAGCAGGGTGTAGTTGTCTTCATATAGCTGTTTCTGCGCCCACCGTTCCTTGGCGACACAGGCATCAATGAAGCCCTTTTCCTGATTCTCGAGGCTGATAGAAATACTCATAACCGAACTAAATATCGGAAAAATCTTGCAATGGTGGTAATCAATACACCTGAATGACAACCGAATTGCAAAAAAGTCGCTCAGTTGGTCTAAAAACACCACAGATTGACCAGATTACACAGACTAAGGAATTCGCACATCAGAAGGACCAATTTCGAAAACTGAGTTATAATTCGAGTTGAATTTTGAGGTAACTTTCGAACATGGAAGAAAATTTGGAAAAATTAAAATACCCTGTTGGCAAATTTGACTGGTCAAAGGAAATCTCAGTACAAGAGAGAAATGAATCCATCAAAAAAATAGCTGAGTTTCCGGATCGGATTAGGGATGCAGTGGGGCCTCTCGATGAAGATCAATTAGATACGCCGTATCGACCTGAAGGTTGGACTGTGCGACAGGTTGTTCATCATCTTGCTGACAGTCATATGAATGCCTACATCCGTTTCAAACTTGCACTCACAGAAGATAAACCCGTGATAAAACCGTATGCAGAAGCGGAGTGGGCGAAACTTGCGGATAGCAAACTTGATCCATCTGTTTCAATACACTTGCTTTATGGTATTCATCATCGTTGGGTGACCATCATGGAAGATATGAGTGAAACACAATGGGAACTTGGCTTCACACATCCTGAACATAATCGTTGGATGGTGTTGAATAAAGCATTGGCGATGTATGTGTGGCATTGTGAGCATCATCTGGGGCATGTGACGGGTTTGTTGGAGAGGAAGGGGTGGTGATTTCGCTTTACCCCCCGCCCCCTGAAAGGGGGAGTTGTTGATTAATTCTCATTCTCCAAAAGCATCCTCCTCAACAACACCAATGCAGATATCGAAGCATACTCAATATTGCTCACCCGGTCCCTTGTCAATTTCAATAATCTCGCTTTAGTGCCATTAGGTCCCGAACATGCAATCCAGATTGTACCTACTGGCTTTTGAGGCGTACCGCCAGTCGGACCTGCTATTCCACTCGTCGCTAAGGACCATGTGACATCAAGATTTTTGCGCACACCTTCTGCCATTGACCTGACCACTTCTTCACTGACAGCGCCAAATTCCCACAGCATTTCCTGAGGCACATCAAGTTCTGATGTCTTCATGCGATATGCATAAGGCACAATTGAACCTATGAAGTAATCAGAAGAGCCGGATACGGTTGTGATCAGATGAGACAGATAACCACCTGTGCAACTTTCAGCAATTCCGATAGTTTCATTTCTTGTTCTCAGTATATCTCCGATTGATTTTGAAAGTGAAATATCAAGTGATGTACTATACACAAGTTCTCCAAGACGATCGACAATCTGTTTTTGTAAACTGTCCATCATTTCTTTTTTTCCTTCACCATAACTTGTCAGACGCAAAGTCACCTGGCTGAATGATGGCAAGTATGCTAATTTGATATCTGATGGAAGACCCGACTCAATATCTTTTATCATTTCAGCCAGCACAGTTTCTCCTTCTCCGGCTGTGCGAACAAAACGATGTTCAACAGCATCACCTTTAGGAAGTAATTGAATTATTTTTTCTGATAATAGATGTTTCATCTCATGTGGCACACCCGGAACTGAAACAAGAATTTTATTTCCTTCTTCAAATATCATCCCCGGAGCAGATCCCTGATCATTTGGAATAACACGTGCTTTGTCTGGCATATAGCATTGCACTTTGTGTAAATCTGATGGCTCACGATGGATACGTTTTAGAATTTCTTTGACACGCGTCCATGTTTCTTCATGCCATATCAATTTGCAATGATAATATTGGCATAAAGCATCTTTTGTAAGATCATCTTTTGTAGGACCAAGACCACCGGTAGTGATGACAAGATCCGCATCTTCATAACACAAGTCAATGCCTTTGATGATTTCAGCGATTTCATCCCTCACACCCAGTTTGCGCGTCACTTTCCATCCATTGAGATCTAGCCATGCCGCGATCCACGAACTGTTCGTGTCCACGATCTGCCCGATCATGATTTCATCTCCTATCGTCAGTATTGCTGCCTTCATTTATTTCAACCATTTAATTTCATGCGAAAAATAAGACTTCCTTTGACCATCCATCTCAAGCGATAATTTCCCATCATTCCCCACGGCAACAATTTTTGCAGACACATTTTTTCCAGCCAATTCAAAATTATTTTGCTTACCTAATCCATAGATCAATCGGTCATATTCTGATTTCCATTTTTCAATCGGCTCATCCAGCACCTTCATCATTTCTTCTCTCAATTTCTCTCCCAAAGGGATTAGTTCAAACTTCCTGCCTGTTAACATGAAAAGTGATACCGGATTTGGAAGATCTGAGGGAAATTCTAACTCATTGACATTCATCCCCACACCTATGATGGAATGCTGAACCTTAGATGATGAAATTGAATTTTCAATCAGAATGCCAGCCAGTTTCAGATCACCTATATAGATATCATTTGGCCACTTTATACGGGGGTTAAGTTCCTGATCTAAAGACATCAGGGAACGAACCACGGCAATACTTGTTTTCAGGCTAAGAAGAGGTAAGTCTTCTAAAGGCATGTGTGTTGGCTGCAAAATGATGGAAATCGCAAGATGATTTCCGGGTTGTGAAAACCAGGTACGG
>JBATMM010000161.1:0-1668 GCA_049289835.1 Saprospiraceae bacterium
ATTGCTTATTGCTTATTGCATACTCTCCATTAATTCTTTAAGGTTTTGCAGTTTTTTTTCCTCACGATGGTTTTTACAAAAATCAGTGTGATAGGTATGGGCGCTGAGGAATTTAATCTGGATCTGATTAAATGATTTTATATCAAGATCAGGATCGAGATAAAGCATCTCTTTGTATAGTAACTGGCTGACTTTGTAAAACAAATCTGTGCCCAGGTATTCAAGATCGGCGTCAGCTACGATCTTTTCAGGTAAGGTATGTGGCTTCTGTGGAATTTTTGTAGCCATGATCATACCGAATATCTTCTCAGCATCTAAGGGATCAAATGAATATCGCTCCATAAATTCCCTGGTGATTTCACATCCGGCTTCTTCATGATCTTTGTATTGCTGTATAAAACCGATGTCATGAAAAAGTGCAGCAGTCCTGATCAGGAAAAGATCGTGCTCACGCACATTTTCCTGAATAGAAATATATTCTGCCTGTTGCAATACATACTTTGTATGCTTCGGTGAATGATAGGTCAGAAATGAGGGCAACTGATGATCGAGCATATGAAATACTTCATCATGCAGCGCCGGGAAGTTGGTCATAGCTTAATGTTTTACTTTTTGCTTGATGACACCACCCTTCACTTCTTTAATACTGGTGATATAAATAAATGCATATGGATCTTCTAAGAGTATGGCTTGTCTGATTCTGTGGAGTTCCAGCCTGGTCACAATCGTCATGATGATATCACAATCGTATTTGACATCGAAGCTGCCCGGTAAGTAACCACGTTCGCCTTTAAAAACAGAAATGGCTTTATTGAAATCATTGACAATAATGCTTTTAATATTTTCATGTTTTTCTGATAATACGGTGAGTGCCGTATATTCTTCAAATCCGTCGACGACGTAATCTGATATTTGCATGGCCGTGAAGTAGGTCAGAATAGAATACATCCCTGCTTCAAGACCAAACTGATATGCTGCTGCCAATATCACTGCTGTATTGATGAGCATGACAACCTCTCCAGTAGAAAACCCGGATTTTTTGGTGGTATAATGCGCGATGACTTCAAGTCCGTCAAGAACTCCTCCGCTCTTAATGACGAATCCAATGCCCAGGCCGATAAAAAATCCTCCGAACAGCGCGATCAGGATCTTGTCATTTGTAATCATCGGGATGTCGAGGGTATTCAACCCAATCACTAATAGGAGAATGGCAAACGATGTCTGAATAGCAAAGGATTTGCCTATTCTGTGATAGCCGATCAGAATAAACGGAATGTTGAGACCTATCAGCAGGAAGCGGATATCGACATTCATGACTTTCGAAAGCAGGATGCAAATCCCCGTGACACCCCCATCAATAAAATGATTGGGAATCATAAACCCTTCAAGAGCTATGATCGCCGATAATACCCCTAGTATAGTAAAGAGGATAGAAGAGGGAGAAAAAATCCCTTTCCAATCTATTTTATCAGGATGTGACATGTGTTCTGAATGGTTATTAATGTATCCGGAGTAAATATAGAAGAATTACATGGTGACTTCGACCAGGTTAAGTTCGTTCAGGAGTAAACAGCGCTATTCTCCCCCAAGCTCTTTTATTAAATTCCCCCTTGCATTGAATAGCAGATTTTTTGATTCGGCAGATATCTTTATTTCTGCCTGAAACGT
>JBATMM010000162.1:0-1586 GCA_049289835.1 Saprospiraceae bacterium
TCTGGTTTACGACATATGAAGCATTGCATGTTTTTGATCCGGTGAAAGATGATTTTGATTATTATTTTATGGTCAATTCCTGCGGAGATACCTTGAAAGAAAATTATAAAGCATTCTGGCTGGATGGTCAGCATCTTTTCCTGAAAGCAGGTACTGAGTTTTTTGTTTTTGACATTTACAGTAGAAAACCTGAAAAGAATTACGGATTAAACCTGTCTGAATTTTTTAAATTATCAGGTAAGAATACCGGTTCATCCACGGATATTGTATATGGAAATGAAAAAGGATTCCATCATGCCAGGTTATATCCGGATGGTGCTTTCAATATTCTTAAAGATACTTCTGTAAAAATCAAGACAATATATCCCTGTGATTTAAACTCAGTTTGGATCGGGAACTTCACAGGTGACATATCAAGATATTATTTTAAGGAAAAGTCTTTTTCTGATGGAATTAGAATTTCGAATGAAGCTATCAATGGCCTCGCCAGTATATCCAATATAGAATTGCTGGCATCCGCATCTTCCGGAAAACTGTATACGCTTGATCTGAGGAATCTACAAGTGAGCGATTCAATTGTACCTCTCATTTCCACTACGAAGGAAGCTGTAAAATATCTGGTCATTCCTTACCTCGATGCAGATTCAACCCTTTGGATTGGTGCGGACGGTAAAGGCACATTATTCAGAAATCTACGAAAGCAAAAATTTGATCACTGGTTGAGCTCTGTATCGGTCACAAAAATTTACCAACCAGCATCAAAGGAGTACATCGCACTAACCCGTAAATCCGGGATATATAAAATGGATCATAATGGCAAAATGATCAACCATTGGAATCAACTTCCTGATCATACAGAGAATTTCACTTCTTTAGCGAGTGTGCAGATAGATCAACATACGATCATCTTTTCGAATGAAAATAATCTATACAGACTTAACCTGAATACAGACAGAATTACGGTGTTAAAATCTGAATCAACTTATGCGCTTGATTTTATAAAGCAAATTGAAATGCTGCAAAGTGGTAAAATCATATTGAGTGCTTTTGCGAATAAGCTGTATGAAGTCACCTTGAGCAATGACAAGTATCGCCTTACCCCTTACCTCGATTGTTCTTCTTTGAGCAGGAACGCTGCTTTTTTTAAAGAAGCACCGGATCAGACACTCTTCGTTAGCAATGATGAAGTCGATATTCTGGTGTTTGAATATAATGTAGCACAACGCAAACATCAATACACATATTCTTTACCTATTTCCGGTGGCATCCGTTCGCTGAGCAGCGGCAGGGAGCCTGGAGAAATGTACCTGGGAAATTCGGTTGGTTTGTTTAAAATACACACGGATAAACAGGAAGTAAAACAGGTGATTGATCACGACAAACTTTTATTGCAAACTATTTATACATCCTTGGCAGATCAATTTGGAAACTTATGGCTCGGCACTAATCACGGTCTGATCAAGTACTACACAGAAAACGGAGAGACGAAAGCATACTCAATTTTGGATGGCATCCAGGATTTAGAATATAACACCCATGCCAGTTTGCTCACAGAAGATGGAGAGATGTTGTTTGGTGGTGTGAAT
>JBATMM010000163.1:0-3092 GCA_049289835.1 Saprospiraceae bacterium
TTTTGGAATTTCAATTCCTTCTTTTTTCAGCGCATCATGTATTTCTTTTGCAAACACTGCAGCATGAGTACCGTCACCATGAATACAAATCGTATCCACCTCAAGTGAAATAGTTTTGCCCGTTGTCGAGGTGACTGTGCCGGTTAGGATCATTTGCATTACCTGTGCGACCACTTTTGCCGGATCTTCAATTAAAGCATTTGGCATTGACCTGGGCGTAAGCTGACCATTGTCGAGATATGTTCTGTCAGCAAAAGCTTCATTGAAAACATTTACAAACTGACTTTTACATTCTGTCATCAGTATACTACCGCTTAAGGCAAATAAAATCAAACCGGGATTGAAATCTTTAACTGCGCTAATGATTGTTGAAGCCATGGAAGCATTCACCGAGGCCATATTGTATAAAGCACCATGAAGTTTGACATGATTCATTTTTGCCCCGGCTTTCGATGCGGCTTTATCGATTATCGTCAATTGGGCTGTAACCAGATCATAGAGTTGATCTGATGAGAGGTGCATCTCCGTACGGCCAAAATTTATCTGGTCATGAAAAGAAGGATGTGCACCGATATTCACCTGGTGACTGAGACAGAGGTCAATGGTTCGCCTGATGACATCAGCATTACCTGCGTGAAAACCGCAGGCAATATTGGCAGAGGAAATAAATGGCATGATCTGTTCATCATGTCCTGCCTCTTCTCCAAGGTCGCAATTGATGTCAATTCTTTTTTTCAATTACAACCGGATTTCGTGAAACTGTTCAAATAATAAATTTTCCGCAACTGCAATATCGGTAAGTTCAAAATGCAGGCTATCCCCGGGTCTTTTCTGGGCAACAAATGAAGCATGAGCAGAGATGACATATGCAATCCTGGGATAGCCACCTGTAGTCTGATGATCGGCCATCAGTAACATCAGCTGTCCATCGGGCAGCAATTGAATTGTTCCAAAACAAACAGGAGAAGAAACTAATTCTTCCTGAACAGCGTGATGCAGTGGTGGCCCGGATAAACGGTATCCCATTCTGTCTGAATGATTGGAAATAGTAAAGCCGGAACTTAAAAACAAATCCTGTGTCTCATGGGAAAGCCAATTCCATTCATGGCCTTGTAATACTAAAACTTTATTCACATTTGATTTCGGCAGAGATGATTTTATCATAGCACCCAGAGATGATGGAGAACTACCGCTTACATAAGCTTTGCGAAATGAGATTGAGTCACCTTTCATCAGCCTTCTTCCCTGCCATCCTCCACATGCTGCTTTCATGTTCGTGCTCCAACTCTGAAGCCATTGAGGAATATCAAGTCCACCTTTTATAGCCAGGTAAGCTCGTGCTCCAATCACAGGATGTTCGAAAGTAAGAATAGAATTTTTTCGAATGAAGACTTGTTCGTCCTGAGGGATCTTTTCACCGTCTATCCTTGCACTGAAATCTGCACCAGTGATGGCAATATGTACCGATTGTTCGAATTGAAGGATCGATGCAGGAAAGTGGAGCTCGATGACAGCTTCATGCATATCATTGTTGACAATCAGATTGGCCTTTGAAGAGGCAAGACAATCCATGCTTCCTGTTGGATTAATACCGAATTGCCTGTAACCAAAACGGCCGAGATCCTGGATGCTATCAAAAATTCCCGCTTTGATAATTTTCAAACTCATCGTAGCTGATTGGATAAAACTGAACCTGATCACCCGCTGCCAGTAGTACCGGCGGTTTTTTTTCTTTTACAAATATATTTAATGGCGTGCGCCCTATGATTTGCCACCCACCAGGAGAATGAAAAGGATAAATTCCTGTTTGCCTACCCGCAATACCAACACTGCCTGCGGATACATTGACGGGGTTTGCTTTTCTTGGCAAACATATTCGATCATCTAACTCCCCCATATACGGGAATCCGGGTAAAAATCCGATCATGAAGACATGATAGATCCTGGATGAATGAAGCTGAATGATTTCTTCTTGTAGTATCCCCGCATGTTCAGCTACATTTTTGAGATCAACGCCAAAACAGTCAGCATAACAGACAGGAATGCGAAGTAGCTTTCCTGATGGCAAATTTTTTAATTCTAATTTTTCAATACGCTCCTCAATTAATTCACTGACAAATGCGAAAATGGAATTTGCGGATTGTACTTTTTTTCGGAGTGTGATAAGATTGTAATAAATGGCCAGCGAACTGAAAGCAGGTACGGCTTCAATCATCCCGTCAAATGGATTTTTGTTCAAATCATTAAACAGCGTGATCACTATTCCATTCAGCTCTTTGCTGATTACATTACCAAAATCAACCAGGAGTGCTGAATCTCCCAAGGATGTCATTCTAGAGCTATGCTTCACGAGTATATATTACTTTTCATTTTAGAATACTATTTACAAAATAAATTATTGCAATTTACAAGAATGTCACGGTTTAAATTTAAGATGAAACATTTCGCACGGAGAACACGGAGGTCACGGAGGAATTTACGAATGATATCGCACAGAAAATAGGTAGAAAAATTTCAATAAATATTTGCTTTTTATTTGAAATCCCTTTAAATTTATTTCAACTTCTAAATTTTTGACAGTTGAAACATTCAGATCTCACTTCACAGATCATTGGAATCTGTATTGAAGTACACAAAACACTAGGACCGGGATTATTAGAATCAATTTATGAGAGCGCCATTTGCATCGAATTAGCGATGGCCGGACTAGCATTTAAAAGGCAACAAGGGATCAAAACCTTCTATAAAGGTCACGATCTAGATTTGGGATTTCGGGCGGACGTCATTATAGAAAATTCTGTGCTTCTTGAGATAAAATCTATTGAATCTGTTCCGCCAGTGCATAAAAAAATAGTGATTTCTTATCTCAAATTAACAGGAATTGAAATAGGCCTTCTGGTCAACTTTAATGTGGTAAGGCTTACGGATGGAATCACTCGATTAGTTGTCGACAAAAACACATAAAATGTAAACTCTCCGTGAACTCCGTGTTCTCCGTGCGCCTTTATTTAAAAATCTGCCCCCATCGAAAAATGTAAAATCGGCTTACGATCTGTTTTTGTTTCCCAATTCCAACCATAATCCAACTTGAG
>JBATMM010000164.1:0-7058 GCA_049289835.1 Saprospiraceae bacterium
ATTACCATCAGCATAATCAGCATTATTTTCCACATCTATCCTCAATCTGTACCATTTATGTCCATGATTTATTTTGTATCCCGCCTGAAGAAGGCCACCGAGCGTATTCGTATTAAATTTCATCGACACATCACTTTCTCTCGTGCCGGCAGAGGGTTTTTCTTCATCGATGACATTTATGATTCCACCGATGGCCTCTGTACCATACAAAACACTCATAGGGCCTTTAATTATTTCTACCCTGGAAAGGCCCATGTCGGAAAGGCCGAGTCCGTGTTCTTCCTGCCATTGCTGATTGTCAAATTTTAAACCTGCGAGTAGTATTAGTATCCTGTTACCATATAATCCTCTTATGACGGGTTTGGCAATGGCTATACCTGTACCTAACATGCTTATGCCCGGCGTTTTTGCCATCAGGTCTGTCAGGTTGTAATTGCCAAAATTCGTAAGACTGTCTATTTTTAATGAAGTGATATTCAGGGAAGTTTCTTTCAGCGGTTTTTCTTTATAGGCTGTGACCACTACAGGACGTAGTGCTATTTCGCCTGATGAATCAATGGACTGACTATAGCCGGTAAAGCAGACTATGAATAATAACAGAGTAAAAAGCGATCTCATGTAAATGAAAAAATAACTCCTGAGAAGTTGAAGGATAACTCACTTATATAAACCAGTGATATCATGCAGTGAAGATAAGAAGTTTGATTTGTTCTGTAAAAATCAAGGTAAGACACATTTTCTCCTGTCTTTTTGCCGAAATTTTATTTTTCACGAATGTATATGTGTTTGATATTATGTTTGCCCGTTTCACGTTCGTCAATTTCAAATCGGTTAACACTTCGTATCAAGGGTAGCATTTTACTATAACCATAATTCCTAGGGTCAAAATCTGGTTTTTTCTTTAGCATTAAATTGCCAAGTTCGCCCAGGAAAGTCCAGCCATTTTCATCGGCAAGATCTGTAATACTGTCAGCGATGAGTTTAATCAATTCAGGATCAATTTTACTCAAAG
Source organism: Saprospiraceae bacterium (assembly GCA_049289835.1). Classification (GTDB taxonomy): domain Bacteria; phylum Bacteroidota; class Bacteroidia; order Chitinophagales; family Saprospiraceae; genus Opimibacter. Next base: position 1,013 of record JBATMM010000164.1, read on the forward strand.
GACTATTTTGAGGGATAGTAACATTTTTAGATATTTTTTTGCTACCAGTGATGGGTTGAACAATGACTTCAGGCTTTAATATTTCCAAGTAAATAAATTTATCACAAGCTGTGATAAATGGGTTCAACGTCTTCTTTTCTCCGATCCCGATCACTTTCATTCCTGCTTCCCTGAGTCGGGTAGCCAGCCTTGTGAAATCACTGTCACTTGATACGATACAAAATCCATCCACTTTGCCGGTGTAGAGAATGTCCATAGCATCAATGATGAGCGCGCTGTCACTTGCATTTTTTCCTGTCGAATAGCTGTATTGCTGTATAGGGGTTATCGCATTTTCCAAAAGAACTTTTTTCCATCCTGACACAGTGGGTTTTGTCCAATCAGCATAGATCCGTTTAAAGGTAGGGGTTCCATATTTAGCTATTTCTTCAAACATCTCTTTGACATTGGCATAAGGCACATTATCAGCATCAATGAGCACTGCCAGCTTCAAATCTTTTTTTGTATCCACCATATTATTTTTTGTTTAGAAATGCTTAGCTTCTTCAACCTTTCCATCAAACATTAAAAATGTATATGTACTTTGCACCTTCTATTCCATATTGATGATCCTGCTAAGTTAATAAATTGATTATTAGCCATATAGGATTGAATATAAATGCAGGCTGTCAGGAATGGAACTTTCAAATGGATAAAGCGTTAGCACAGGTGTGGATAGATTCTTCAGAAACCTTCAATATCGGATTTAGCTTCCATGCTCCCACAATAAAACATCAGAGTACGTATTGAAGGTTGAATTCCCTTAATTATGAAAGGTAAAAAGTTAAATTTTGTGCGTTTCGCACTCGGTGGAAAAGATAGTTTTTATGAGACCGTAACGGATAGCGTAAAAAACTATTTTGAAAGCAATGCTATTTCGCCATATGCTAATGCGTCGATGTGGTTTAAAACCGGTGTGATGCTCGCATTGTTTTTTCTTCCATATGCATTGATCGTGACCGGAATCGCCGACAGTAGTGGTTTCTTCTTTTTTGGCATGTGGTTCCTCATGGGACTGGGCATGGTTGGAATCGGAACCTCTGTGATGCATGATGCAAATCACGGAACATATTCAGCCAATAAAAAAGTAAATAACCTCATTGGCCACATCCTGGAAGTCATCGGCGGTTATGCCGTTACATGGAAAATTCAGCATAATGTATTGCATCATACCTATACTAATGTGACAGGTCTTGATGATGATATAGACAGCATTATTTTATTACGGTTCTCACCACAGCAAAAGCGGTATTGGTTTCACAGATATCAATACCTGTATGCATGGTTTTTTTATATGCTGATGACGTTGTACTGGATGACTGTGAAAGATTTTCAGAATGCTGTGCGGTATAAGCAGCGTGAACTTCTGATCAAACAAAAGGTAACACTGAAGCAGGCCTTGCTTCGAATCTCCATTTTCAAACTTGGATATTACGCATACATCATGCTGTTACCCATATTGATATCGGACATGCCATGGTATTTTGTTGTGGCCGGTTTTCTGGTGATGCATTTGACTGCTGGGTTGATTCTTTCATGTATATTTCAGCCCGCACATATACTGGAAACTTCCGGGTTTGCTGCACCGGTTGAAACTGCAGGAAAGAGAAAAATGGAAGATTCATGGGCTATACATGAAGTCGCCAATACCGCAAATTTTGCGCCTAACAATCGTTTCCTGACATGGTTTATCGGTGGGCTTAATTTCCAGATTGAGCATCACTTATTCACAGACGTTTGTCATGTTCACTACCGAAAACTTGCTCCGATTGTAAAGTCCATCACTGAATCGTATGGGATACCTTATCATGAGGCGCCTACATTTCGAAATGCACTGTTGGAGCATGCAAGAATGTTGAAGAAACTCGGTAGGGCGTAGGTTAGTACTCAATTAGTTTTCCACTTTTCGTGGATTTGTCAGAACTCTGAGGCAGGATTGGATTTCAACATGTACCACGCTAGCTTAGCAGCATCTTCCTGGTAGTCAAACTCAAGATCAAGCATGAAATCATTCTTTTTGAAGAAGCTTGAGACGCTCATAGGTTGAACAAACTCAATATCAATTTGCTCGTAGCATTGAAGCAGCCCTTCGATTTTGAATGATAAAGGAGCTGATCTGAATCTTCCTTTGGTTTGTCTTTTCAGGATGCCGATTCTGTCCGGATTGATTTTATCAAAAAAAGCGTGAATCGTAGATTGAAATGTTCTTATAGAAGCATTGTCTGTATCATCATTCAATGTTAAAGATCGGAAATTGCCTGTCCGATTTTTTAGATTTCCATGACCATCTTCTTCAAGGACATAGAAAATTGCTTTTGTTTTGTCAATATCAATGCCGATGACTTTCATGATGTAAATAGTATACAGGATAGTTCAATCAGGAAAGAAACATTGATTTCGTGTTATTTGTTTTGCGGCTACTGAACGGAGGTTTTATTTGTTTGACTTATTCATTAAGCCTGAGCTGTTTACCATTCCCAAATGACGACACTCCATTCTTCAAGATCAGGAGCTGTATAGATAAAAACTTCATTAAACCCAATACGGTGGTGTGCTTTCAATGATCGTGTATTTCTGCAGGATATTTCTGTGATGGCAAAATCATATTTTCTTGCGAAATTATTTTTGAATACTTCATAGCATTTATCCAGGATACCGCGGCCCCTGTACTCTTTATCAACACATGCCTGTCCGACGATGATGTAATTGAATGCAGAAACAGGTTTGTCGAGGTAAAGTATTTTTTCAAATTTTTCAAACATCGGAATGAGGATAGGAAGATCATGTTTTGAATGCACGGTCATGGCCAATGTATAGGCGATGACTTTGTCGCCGTCTTTACAAATGATATGTTGTTCGATATCATTCATCTTTCTCAGATCATCTAAAGTGTGGACGACCGTCAAAAATCCCTGACTTTGGATTTCCTCTGCTGTCAGATGAGGGGCGATATTGTTTTTTTGGAGTTCGATGATCCCCAGCAAGTCCTTTTCTGTATGGGCAGTGGTAAATTGTATAGATGACATTTGAGGTAGTATTTTAAACTGACATGACGGTATAGAACTATCTTCAGGTTCAATGGGTGATAAATCCCTGATAGATCAAAAAGATGCTAATCACAAAGAGCGTTATTTCTCCAACAATAAATCGTTTTTCAGTTTGTTTTTTAATGAGCATCGCTGTGATGAAGTCGGGTATTAAAATCCTCATCAAACCTTTTGCCATGAGTAACCATCCAATAATTGTAATTGTCAAACGCCAATCGAGGGTCCAGACCGAATGACTGACAACGACGAGGATACCCAGCAGTAAAAACATAAAGCCTGACAGATACATCGTAGCCGGATTTTTTGAAACGATGTCCTCCATCGAGAGATAAAGTTTGTAACGAAGGATGATAGTGAAAGTGGTCAGTGCACCGAACAATCCCATGATTTTGGCTAAGTAGAGTGAGGTTTCCATATAATTAATGATAGTGAATATTTTGGTGAAAGGATATAATACGTTAAAAATCAATTGCTTGTAATATATGCTTTATGTAATGCTTAAATTTGATCCGGGGGATTTGAGAATCAAATGTGACAAAATATGTTTTCCTAAAACATTATTTGTCATGTGAGAAGGGAAAAGGCCTGACATTATATGTTTTCCTAAAACATTTTTTGTCATGTGAGGAGTGGAAAAGACCTGACAAAATATGTTTTCCTAAAACATTTTTTGTCATGTAGCGTGTGGAAAACATCTGACATAATATGTTTTCCTTAAATATATTTGTCAGGCACATAGTAGGAAGCAATCCCCAAGGTAAGTAACTCTTTACCTAAACCCACATATCCATATATCTCTTACACCGGATTCCCGAAGCCTGGGAAGTACCAAAACATATTTTCCATAAACATTTTTTGGGTGACATCGAGGGAGATCAACTTCCAAAATATATTATCCTTAAACCTGTTACCATGGATTCCCGAAGTCTGAGAAGTATTCAAACATGCTTTCCTTGACCCTTGTCTTCAAGTTCGTGGTATCATGTTTCTTCCAGACCGACTCGCACATGCTGTTTGAGGGATCTGAAAGCTCTGGGAGTCAAACCGGTTGTTTTTTTAAACTGTCCGGATAGATGTGCGACATTGCAGTATTGGAGTTTCTGTGCGATTTCCGAAAGTGTAAGCTCATTATAGATGAGTAGCTCTTTGATATGTTCAACTTTATGAAAAATGATAAAATGTTCGATGGTTATTCCCCTGACTTCTGAAAATATATTCGACAGGTAGGTATAGTCATAATTTAATTTCTCGCTTATGTAGATTGAATATTTTACATCCGGAAGTTCAGTAGTGTAATGAACCATCTCGATAATTACATTTTTTATTTTTTCAACCAGTATGCTTTTTCGATCGCATATGATTTCAAAACCAGCTTTGGTCAGGTGATTTTTAAGCAGATTATATTTTCTACTCGAAATCGTTTCGTTAAGTTTTATATCACCAATTCCAATAGTGGCATTATATATTCCCAGATTTTCCAATTCTGTCTTCACCACCATTTTGCAGCGCAAACTCACCATATTTTTAAGAAAAAGCCTCATAATAAAATCTCATTTTATGATAACTACTCTTTTATCATCCTGCCACCAATATTTAGAAATATTTTCTGAGGGATAAGGTAAATTCCAACCTTAATTATTTCCAAAGATTAATTCATTGGAGAAGAATAAAAATGATCACTATCATATTTGAGCTTGATATTCGTCATGTTGAATTTGCAGGAAGCAAATGAGAAAAAATCAACATGGAAGAGATGTCGTATCTAACTGGCTTTCATTCTGTTGCCTTTCGCCTCATGTGTCAATTCTGCCAACCCAAGTTTCTCCATCAACGGCGGAATATACATGCCAAATCGGCCGCGAAGCCCTTTCTTTAATCCATACCATCCACCAACAGGGTTTTTCGGCGAACGACCCCAGGCTTCAACAGTACCTTCTTTGGCAGGCTTTTGTTCATCGGCACTACCCAGCTCCATCCAGTCACCATGTTTTTTAAGCATGGCATGAAGATCTGCTAAGCATCGGTAATCGTAATGAAGGATAGTTTTCCCCACAGTACAGACAAGTATTTCTTTACCATCCTTTTCATCTTTGTGCATTGTGAATTCAGAGGAGAGTGGTGGAGTCTTTAGTGTCCACGGATTTTCTTTTGTGCCTTGTTCTTTAGCCATTTTAAGAATTTTTTTTTTGCTTAATTCAATTTGGATGTGATATCCAATTTTACCGCATAATTCAAAATTAACAGTCTTTATTTTCTATTGCAAATTATTAAACCAAATTTAACAGAAAATTGAGATTAGTATAGTACGAATTGAACAATATACGGATTCAGAAGATCAACGATTTCTCAATGATTCATACATCATGGTATACATGGGAACAGACAAGTCATTCAAAGCCGCTTGCCTTATAATATATCCGGTCAGGGACTCAAGTTCAGTGCGATTTCCTTTTTTAAAATCACTGTGCATTGAAGAAGTAGAATCAACAGGTAACTTAGCCATCCTATCAATTGTGACCTGGTAAATATCAGCAGGCAGGAGTATCCCATTTTCACGGGAAACGGATGTCAATTCTGAAAGTAATAAGCATAAGAATTCCTTTTTAGCCTGATCCGCAACAATTTCACCGATACTGCAATCCAGAAATGAAGTCAGTGTAGCGATAGGGGATATGAAAGAAAATTTTTCCCAGATGACCTGTTCGATATAAGGAGTAAGTGTTGCATCGATGCCTGCTTCTTTGAATACAGACAGGAAATTGTTTAATCGTTGATCACTATTGTTTGCTGAGCCAAAAAATAATTTACTGATGTTACCTGTTTCCATCACGATGCCGGGTTCGGTCAGACGGGCTACCAAATAAACGCAGCCATCAAGTACAAAATTTCTTGGAAAAATTGATTGAATCAATTCCCTGCTATCGACGCCATTGAGCAGGGGTAGTATGATGGTTTCTTCA
>JBATMM010000165.1:0-11334 GCA_049289835.1 Saprospiraceae bacterium
ATGGTACACCAGAAATTTAGGGATTGAAATTAATGACTGGGGTTCTGCGAGTTTTGAATTCAGAAACATAAACAAACCTGACGAGATAAACTCTCTTCAATGGTGTCCTTTCAAAAAAGGGGATGACTATTTTTCTCCCTCCAAAAAAGAATTTATGATTAATTACAGAGTCCAGAATATTGAAGGACTTGTGGAAAAACTTAAAGAAAATGGGGTAACCATACTTGACGACATGGCGAGTTACGACTATGGAAAATTTATACACATCATGGACGCCGAAGGCAACAAGATTGAGTTATGGGAGCCAAAGGAGTAATACAGATGTTAGTATTCCGACACCTTCTCCTGACTTCTGAAACAATCGCTCTTGCAGCATGAAAAAATTAAATCCAAATGAAAAAAATTGATTATGGAATAGATGCTCCACACGTGATTCGAAATCTTATTATTTTTAGTGCACTAGGTTTCTTGTTACCCATATTCTTCCCTATAATTAAAATAGGATCTGTTATTCTTGCCATATCAGGTTTTATTTGGATGGGCATAGCATGTGGACTGATGGCTGTCTGGATGATAGTGTATTCTGTCTATGGAAAACTTAAACACAGAAATCGTATATTAAACATGATTGATTGGAAAGGGAATGAAATGGTATTGGATGTAGGGACAGGAAGAGGACTGTTAGTGATCGGTGCAGCCAAAAAACTTACTACCGGAAAAGCAATTGGTATTGACATCTGGAATATGGAAGATCTGACTAAAAATAAAATGGAAAATACATTGGACAATGCTCTTCTTGAAGGCGTAAAAGACAAAGTTGAGATAAAAAATGACAATGCTATCCATATGAGTTTTGATGATGATACATTTGACATTGTCATCAGCAATTTGTGTTTACATAACATTTACAATGTTCAGGACAGAAAAAAAGCTTGTAATGAAATAGGCAGAGTGCTTAAAAAAGGAGGCACCGCTATCATTTCAGATTTCAGGCATATGAATGAATATAAAAATAATTTCGATCAATCAGGATTAAAAACAGAAATTTTTCATCCCTCTTATTTTACCACATTTCCTCCTTTAGCCATTTTGAAAATCAAAAAAGTATGAATACAACGATCATCTGAAGGGAAGAAATATGTCAATTCAGACAATTATATTCTAACCCATTTTGGTTCTAAATCCACTATATTATGACAAAGAAGATAATCACTAAAAACATTTTATTCGGCTTCTTATCCTGGTTAATTCCATTTGCCGTCTCATTCCTGTTTTATAAACCGGGTGGAGAACTTGTTGTCCCCTATGCTACATTTAAGTCAACAATTATGGTGGTTGGCGTCATATCGGGCTGTTATCTTCTATATCGGTATTTCAAATATGTGGACAGCGATTTCATCAGGAACAGTGTTATTGTAGGTTTGTCCTGGTTTGCCATCAACATTATTCTGGACGCCCTAATTCTCATTCCCATAATGAAAACAAGCTTTACTGATTATTTCATGTCCATTGGACTAAGCTACATCGGCATTATCGCCATAAGTATTACAATGGGATACCTGCTTGACAGAAAAGCAAAAACATAATGGATGACAGATTTTGACAAAATATTATCAGGTGGTGATTTGAGGTCAATCGGAAAAAGCAATTTGGTAGTCTCAAAAATTCGCAATCAAAAGGACTTTGACGATTTGTTTTCTCTGTTATTCCATACAGACAGAAAAATAGTCATGCGGACAGCTGATGCTATTGAAAAAATTACATTAAAGAATATCGACTATTTGAAACACCATAAACAAGAGATTTTAAATCTTTGCAAAGTTGCACAAGATATTGAATTGAAATGGCATTTGGCCTTACTTGTACCTCGTCTTATACTCACTAAACAAGAACTTGGGATAATTTGGCAGACTCTGACAACCTGGGTGACAAATAAAAAGGAAAGTAAAATTGTAAGAGTAAATTCACTCCAGGGACTTCACAATTTATTGTCTCAAAATCAGGAATTAACACAAGACTTCAACCTGACACTTAGTAAAATAGAAATGGAAAATATACCATCAATCAATGCAAGAATCAGAAAACTTAAAAATGCAAACCACTAACAGAACATTTGCAAAAGGTAGGTTTTGGTTTTTCGCATACAGATTTGTGGTTACAGATAATACAGTTCTTCGAATGAACATTTGAGCTGTAAAGCTCTCCCATCAAAAATCTGCAAACTTTTGTGATCAATACGTATAGAGGTGAGCATTTTTTTCAAAACTTAGTTTTATATCGAATATACACTTAGCCGGATGATGGATGACAGAACAACAACAAATAAATCACCATTAAAATTCTTTCTCATTGTTTATGGGCTTTCAATTCCTTTATGGATACTTGAAACAATGATTGATGTGAAAGGGTTGCCATTAGATATTCCCATAACAGACATTGTTGCTGCATTCACACCATTATTTGCAGCCTGCATACTCATTTATAAAGAAGAAGGGCGATGGGGAATCAACAAACTATTTATCAGAATCACAGACTTTCATAAAATCACAAGAAAGATATGGTATGTGCCAATTATTTTTCTGCCATTCTTAATGTATTTTTTAATTTATTTAATAATCCACTTCATGGGATTACCGATGGCAAACCATTTAAATATTCCCATCAAATCCATTCCTATTCTCTTCAGTTTCTTTTTTCTTGGAGCCATAGGCGAAGAAATTGGCTACATGGGGTATGCCATTGATACTATGCAAGCACGGCTTGGAGCGTTAGCGGCAAGTATTTTAATGGGGCTACCCTGGGCCATATGGCATTATCCGTCAATTATTCAACAGGGACACAATCTTACATGGATACTTTGGGGAACACTTGGTACAGTTGCCGTAAGAGTGCTGATTGTTTGGATTTACAACAACACCGGAAAAAGTTTATTTGCATGCATATTATTTCATACGATGCTGAATTTAGGAAGACCATTATTTCCGAAGGATGAAATACACAATCCATTAGTTGACTATCCTTATGTCCATTATTCAATGATTGCCTTTACTGCTGTTATTGTAATCTTTCTTTGGGACTCAAAGACATTGACCCGATTCAAACATCTTCAAATAGAATCTCCTAATGGATAGCGACTCATCGATAATTAATACGCCAAAAGAATCATCGACCTGGAGAACAGGCGACAGTAAAGGTCACGCTGAGTGTTGGGCAATTCAACCTTATACCAGAATTGTAGTTTCAAATGTTGACGGAAATGTCGTCGATGTACTTCCTGAAGTGATGATCAACCCACCGGCCAATTTGATTGGTAAAGGTGGATCTTCCATCAATTCAAATTACAAGATGAATATCTCTGGCAACAATGCCTGGGTAAGCCATAATGAAGAATCTACCGCACAAGATGGAACGAAAAGTTTCTCCTACGAATTTAGAATCCTGGAAAAGGTAAGCAATCAATGGAAACTGGTAGGACAATCCATCCATTTTTACAAACCGAAATAAGACTACACAAACAAATGGTTTGCTGCAAGGCTGGCGGACGGAATAACAATAGGCTGTTGTACTACCATCAGTTATTAAGGGCTTGACCGAATTCCATTTGGCTTTTAGTTGATAACTTCAAGTTCAGTTTGTCAATCGGCTTCAGTCAGAATTTACTTTTTCAGGAAAGGTGCCCTAAATTTTAAGTATTAAGTATAGAATTCCAGTATATTAGTGTGGTGAGTTTGAGTATAATTATATGAATTATTAATTCTGACTTTTTCGTTTTTGTAAGGATAGTCTCCATTTTTTAGTCCGCAGAAATAAAATGAAACCTTTCCCTACATCTACTTTCTCTTTTCAATTCTTGTATACTATTGATTTTTATATCTATCATAAATACCATTGTATCTTCTCACCCTAAAATTAGGACAGTATGAAAACTTTCTACTTCTTATGCTTTTTCTTAGTCCTTTCATTGGCCTCAAATGCTCAACCCTGGTTAAAGCTATTACCCGCTGAAAAGACGAGAGGTGAACTTACTTTTTTTGATTATCAAAAAGCATTTAATGAATATTGGAAGCCTTTTGATGTTCGAGGTGGCTATTATTATGAAAATGGTGAAAAAAAGAAAGCAGCTGGCTGGAAACAATTTAAACGTTGGGAGTATGAAATGGAAGGACGTATTAATCCCAGTACCGGTGAATTTCCTAAGAAAACAGCACAAGAAGTTTATAACGAATATTTCTCTTCCCGAGACAATCGATCCTCGCGGTCTGCAAATTGGACTTCCCTAGGTCCCAGTAGTCCAAGCTCAGTCCACCACGCTACCGGGCGTATCAATTGTATAGCTTTTCATCCGAACATAAATTCTACTTATTGGGTAGGATCACCATCAGGGGGGTTATGGATGACCACTAATAATGGTGCGGGATGGACCTGTATGACTGATCACAATGGTGTATTAGGCGTAAGTAGTATAGTTATACCTCCGGATTTCGCTACAACCAACACAATTTATATCTCAACCGGTGATCGAGATTCCTGGGATAACAATAGTATTGGCGTATTAAAGTCAACGGATGGAGGGGTTACATGGCTTCCAACAGCACTGAGTTACACACTTCAAAATAGCCGGATGGTCAATAAATTGATCATGGATCCAAATAATACTCAGACATTAATTGCAGCCACATCTACTGGAGTATATAAAACAACTGATGGGGGTGTTACCTGGAATACGCAATTGACCAATATCGAATTTATTGATCTTGAATTCAAGCCTGGAAATTTCAGTACCCTCTATGGTTCAACCAAGAATGGCAAAATCTATGTCTCTACAAACGGTAGCCCGTTCAGCACACCATCTTTTAATAATAGTAGTGCAAAACGGATTGAATTAGCTGTCTCACCGAATCAACCTTCATGGGTGTATGCTGTTGTAACGAACTCCGATTATTATCTCAACGGCATTTACAAATCCATTGATAGTGGCCTAAATTATTCCCTCGTTTTTAGCGGCAATAGTGGAAATTTATTGGGACGTTCGGCCGATGCAGATGATTATGTAGGTCAGGGCTACTATGATTTAAGTCTGGGGGTTTCCCCAACAAATGCCAATACCCTTCTGGTCGGAGGCATAAATACCTGGCGATCATTAGATGGAGGTAATTCATGGTCCATTGTAAATCATTGGACTGGCGATCAGGCCCAAGAGGTTCATGCTGATAAACATGATCTTGTTTTCAGATCCAATGGGGAATTATTCGAATGTAATGATGGGGGTATATATACATCATCCAACAATGGTACAAGCTGGACGAACAAGACCAGTGGACTAGTCAACAGTCAAATGTATAGGCTCTCAGTAGCCCAAACTCTTCCGAATAAAACCATAACAGGTCTTCAGGACAATGGAACAAAATTCTATGATGGCAGCATCTGGACAGACGTAAAAAGTGGGGATGGCATGGAATGTCTGATCGATTATTCGAATGTGAATATTCAATATGGTGCTTCTCAAAATGGCCACATTTCCCGAACAATAAATCAATGGCAAAACAGTGTAGATATCACACCTAATGGTGGTGAAGATGGCGCATGGGTAACCCCTTATATTATAGACCCTTTGGATCCAAAAATCTTATACGCCGGATATAGATATGTATGGAAGTCGGAGGATAGAGGAGATAATTGGCAACAAATTTCTTCATACTATTTTGATAATTATATCCGGTCCATGGCTATTGCCCCGTCGAATTCTCAAGTCATTTACGTGGCAGATTATGCTGATATTTCCAAAACTACCAATGGAGGTGGAAACTGGGCGAGTACCAATCATAACCTTCCAACATCTAATGCATATATCGTTTACATGACGGTCAAGAATGATGATCCAAATACAATTTGGGTTGCCATGAGCGGTTATGCAAATGCAGGGATATATGAATCTACCGATGGGGGGATATTCTTCACCAAAATCTCAAATGGCTTGCCCACTCTTCCTGTATATACAGTTGTTCAAAATGTTCAAGTCGGATCAGAAGTGGAATTATATGCAGGAACTGAACTTGGTGTTTATTACAAAAAAGGAATTGCAGATTGGATTCCGTACAACACGGGTTTGCCTAACGTAAGAATAGGTGAGCTTGAAATCTATTATGCAACAGATCCAGATCTGAGCAAACTTCGTGCAGCCACATACGGCAGAGGGCTATGGGAAACACCAGTCGAATTTAATCCTGCTCCTATGACATATTCCTCCAGCACGACCAAACAAGAGAATATCTCATCAATACAACCCAATCAACTGAATCAGGAAATATTGAAAATTGAAATTTCAACCGAAGGAAATTTAACCCCATTGTCTGTCACCTCATTTGATTTGAATACAATTGGCTCAACAAATGCCCCGGTGGATATTTCAAGGGCCAGACTTTACTCCACAGGATCGAGTAATGCATTTAATACAACAACCCTGTTTGGTTCTTTTACTTCGCCTAATGGTTCTTTTACGATTGCTGGTTCAAAAACCCTGAATCCCGGAAAGAATTATTTCTGGCTTTCTTATGATGTTTCGGCCACTGCTACACTGGGTAATGTCCTTGATGCACAATGCATTGGTTTGACTATCAATAATTACATAGTCCCTTCTGTAACGAGTCCGGTGGGAAGTCGAAATATCAGCGCCAAATATTGTGATGCCGGTGCCGTTCAGTCCAATTCTGAGTATATCGCTAATGTTACGATGGGAGCTGTCAGTCAAAGCTCAGGACGAGGTGTCGGTAGCTATCAGGATTTTACGAACCGGGTTATTGATGTCGAACTCGGAAGCCCTACACCCATTACCGTGGAAAATGGTTCCAGCTTTTCCGGTGATCAATTACTCATTTGGGTAGATTGGAATTTTGACGGTGACTTTTCTGATGCGGATGAAGCAGTATTCGTCTCTTCCATTATGAGCATTACGTATTACAATACATCGATTACTCCACCCCAGAATGCACGCGAAGGGATAGCCCGCATGAGGATTCGTTTGCATGACACAAATAGTGGCCCTAATTATAGCCCGTGTGCAAATGCAAGCTACGGTGAGGTAGAAGACTATTCTTTACACATCATCAGTCCTACACCTTGTTCTATATTGAATTACCTGGCGTTCAAAGCAGAAAACACAGCCGGTAATTATGTTCCATTAGGATTGGCGGGAAGTGAAATCATTACAGCCGATTTTGATGATGCAAATTCAACTCCCCAACCTATTGGTTTTGAATTTGAATATGGTTGCAATTTGTTTACCCAATTCATTTTAAATACAAATGGATTTATAAAATTGGGAAATATACCGCCCTCCTCTGAACGACTTTTCTTTTCAGAAGCGCAAACAATGGATGAGGGAGTATTTAATAGTATAGATCCCCTGGACGTAAATATTCTTTGTCCGTTTAATCACGATTTGAAAGAGGGTACCGGATCTCCTGAATATCGTGTGTATACATCTGGTGTCGCGCCAAACCGGGTTTGCACTATTCAATACCAGGATGTTCGGGAATGGACGACAAGTCCTGCCCAACAATATAACAATATGGAATTTCAAGTCAAACTTTATGAAACGTCCAACAGGATTGAATTTATATATGGAGACTGGACCCCTTCGGCAAATGGCTCTGCCTTTAAAACGGCTGCTTGTGGCCTGAAAGGGGCAAGCATAAATGGTCGTCAATTGTTGACGGTCACCAAAGGCTCAGCTCAGGAATGGAGTGCTGCCGAATTTTCCAATGCAAATTATGTCACTGGCACTTCCTTCAATTTTGGCAATCCGGTAGCGCGGCCAAAGCCTGATCCTGGACGGACATTTCGGTTCACTCCTATCCAGGAGAATGACATCCGAATTCAGGAAATCTATACACTAGGTGAAGCTTCTTTGTATTACTCCAGTCCTCAATCCATTGCCGTAAGTATACTCAATACCGGAAAAACAACCGTAACCAATTTTCCTGTAACGTTGAATATCTCCGGTGCCAACACGTTTTCTGAAACGAAATATATCTCGCAATTGGATTTTCTAAAAAGTGAAACTGTTACCTTTTCCCCTTTCACACCATCCAATCAGGGAGCCACGAATATTGTAATTGATTTGCCTGATGATGATGGGGCCGAAGACAATGTGATCAACTGGACTCAACAGACTAACGACTTTACATGCAATTATTCTTCTTCGGAAAATCTTGTAAACGGATATGGATTCCAGGTGGCAGGAGACGATGGAGCCTTTTATTGCAAATACAAAATAAAGGGAACAGCTAAGGTGAATTCCATTAAAGCATTTATAGCTAATAATGCTGCAAGTGTTGGGCAAACAGTAAAAGGTATTGTACTCAATAGTAGCGGGAATGTAATTGGGACTTCAAGCTCTTATGTCATTCAATTGACAGATCTGGGGGCCTGGCATACTTTTTCTATCCCCTCATTACCTACCATCACAAATGCTGACTTTTATGCCGGCTTTGGATTGACTGCAGGTGGTACGTCGTATTATGCCATGGGCGTGCAGGAAGAAAATCCTTCAAGACCGAATGCATATTACTATTCGAATGTGGATGGTTCAGGTCTTGTGGCCATGAATCTGAATTCCTTTCCTTACAGATTTATGATCGGTGCTATTCTTTCTGCTGTGCCACCTGTAGCCGGAACTGCTTCGTCAAATTCACCTCTTTGTGAAGGCAATTCTGCTTCTGTAACTTTGACCGGATATACGGGAAGCATTCAATGGCAGCAATCTGCTAATGGCACGTCTAATTGGACACCGGTTTCGGGTGGCAGTGGTGCCATTGATCCGAATTATGTCTCAGATGGATTGAGCCTGACTACTTATTATCGGGCAGAAATATCACAACCAGGATTTCAACCCGTTTATTCTAATGTCTTATCTGTGGTTGTTAAACTTACGCCTGATGATGCAACTCAAATCATCGGTACCGATGTTGTTTGTCAAGGTCAGGTTGGAGTCCTTTATATGGTTGCAGATATTGCAAACGCAACGTCTTACGTATGGACTAAATCGCTTTCGGGTGTTACTGGCACAAGTGATTCAAGCAGCATTCTGCTGACATTCAGCGCTTCATCCACCTCAGGAAACATCTCTGTCGTTGGGAAAAATGGTACATGTACCGGGCTTCCATTTACATTGCCTATTACCGTGAATCCTCAACCCGCTAAACCCATAGTTGGACAGATCATCCAACCTACATGCGCTGTGCCTACCGGAAGTGCTGTCGTCAGTGGACTGCCATCTGTTGGAACATGGACACTGATCCAATACCCCGGAGGCATCATGATCCCCGGAAGCGGATCAAGTTTAACGATATCTGCGCTACCCGCTGGAACTTATACATTCAATGTAGTATCTGAATCTGGGTGCAATTCACCGACGTCTACTTCACTTCTCATTAATCCACAACCTCTGACACCAGATACGCCGTTCATCACAGCTAACGAGCAATTGCTTCATTCCGATGCATCTTCAGGGAATCAATGGTATGATCAGGATGGAATGATTAGCGGGGCTACAGGACAGGACTATATGGCGCAGGAAGGGGGTGACTATTACGTTATTGTTACCCTGAATGGATGCCATTCTGCTGCCTCTAACTCGATACACATTGATCTGGTCGGATTTGAATCTCCTGATATACTTAAGAACATAAGGGTATATCCCAATCCGTTTAAAGATGAATTGATCATTGAAATATCATCACCGGTGGAAACTTCATCTGTGGAAATTATCAATTCAGTAGGCCAGGTATTGTATGTCTTAGAAATGGATGATAGATTAGTGTTGCAGACTTCGCAATTGGCTTCGGGTATTTATCTGATTAAGATACGGGGTCGCGATTTTTTAAGTGTAAGAAAAATGATAAAAGATTAAACAGGAAAATCGAATTAGCTCTGAAAACCAACGCGATGCAATTACAAGATATGGAAGACCAAAATAATCAAACAGACAACTCAGCGTCACATGCTGATACAACACCAAAGGTGACTGGAATTGGCGGCATTTTCTTTTATTCAGATGATCTGAAGGAAACGAAAGAATGGTACACCAAAAACTTAGGAATTGAAATAAATGATTGGGGTTCATCGAGTTTTGAATCGAGAAACATTAACAAACCTGACGAGATCAACTCTCTTCAATGGTGTCCTTTCAAAAAAGGAGATGAATATTTTTCCCCATCCAAAAAAGATTTTATGATTAATTACCGGGTTCAGAATATTGAAGGACTTGTAAAGAAACTCAAAGAAAACGGAGTCACCATACTTGACGACATTGCGAGTTACGACTATGGAAAATTTATCCATATAATGGACTCTGAAGGTAACAAGATTGAACTCTGGGAGCCGAAGGACTAAATGCATAAACTCAATAAAACTATTTAATCCAATGAAAATTATATTATTGCTGTTTGCTTTAACAGTATCAATTCATACACTTACATTCGGACAGCAGCAGAAGGCTAACATCAGTGATTCAACCTTAATTATACAGTTTGAAAATGACTGGGCGAAAGCCCTGATGAACCGTGATGAAACCATATTTAATAAAATGCTTGCTGCTGATTTCTTTTACACAGAGAATGAAAAGCTTTACACCCGGGTAGAAGTGATTCAGTCTGTGATGTCAGTATCAGATACAATAGAAAGTGCCTATAATGAAGATATGCAAGTGCACATTAAAGACAAAACTGCGATAGTGACCGGCTGGCTCTTTGTAAACGGCAGAAGTAACACCGGAAGCTTTAAACGGAAATACAGATTTACAGATATATGGTATAATCAAAAAGGTAGCTGGAAATTGATAGCCGCTCAGGATTATTTGCTTCCTTAGACAAAATTTCCACTTTAACAAGTCACTAACATGGTAGTTTTAAATTAAGCTCTACTTATGTTCCTTATAGTTGAAATACCGGAACATGAGATTAATCATTCTTGCTATCGCTTTTCTAAATTGCTTATCACAATTGAAAGCACAAACTACCTACCCGAAGGAAATTGAAGAGCAAATAAACCAGGTTGAAAACAATTTGTTTGGACGTGTCATCCTCAATGGAAAAGCGGACAATATACTCGACCGCATGGCCTATTATAATGTAAAAGGACTGAGTATTGCAGTTATTAATAATTACAAACTTGCCTGGACAAAAGGCTATGGTTGGGCAGATGAAGAAGAAAAACGTCCCGTAACAACTGCCACTTTATTTAAACCAGGCTCCATAAGCAAATCCTTAAATGCGGTTGGGATTTTAAAATTGGCACAGGATCACAAATTGGATATTTATAAAGACATAAATGAAT
>JBATMM010000166.1:0-9230 GCA_049289835.1 Saprospiraceae bacterium
CACTTAACTTATATCGCGAACGAAGATGGAATGTGTGATGGTGAGAAGATCCCTTCAAAAGTCCGCGTAGGTGTTACCTACATCAAACGTCATGGAAAATGGCATGAAGCTTTTTATGTGGAAAGTATAATAGAGAAATAAAAATTTTATTAGACAATAGATCATCTAATAGAGCCGGTGGCTCCGGAAGACAAACGTGTGTATTTAGTTTGCCCTGCCATCTGGGTCGACAAAACAGGATCTCCAGGTGCTGTGATTTACTGGAATGGAAAAATGTACAAATGGTATCAGCAGTAATGGTACGAGCATAGTGAAATAATCACTTTCAAAAAGTTGGGCAAAGTTTTTCTTTTCACAAGTCGGGGCGTTTTGCAACCGCCCGGACTTGTGAAAAGAAAAAAGGAATTGATGAATTATTGAAAATGATGATGTCATGAACTCGAGTTAAGTTTTTCATTTTTCTGGTCAGAGTGGTTGCAAAACACCCGGACACCACGACTTTTTATTATCAATTCTCCGCAAAAAGCAAATACCCCTGTCCATTAAAAAAGGACCTTATACTTTTTTCAGAACAGTCTATACATTTCTCCTGTTCTTTATTCAAACAAACAAACGAATACATTCATGCAGGCAGAAATCATCAATGATATCTCAGGAACTATTCAACTCGCTCTTGGTCCTGTCTTTCTACTCACCGGTATTGCCGGAATGCTCAATGTCATGTCGGGCCGCTTATCCAGGATCATCGATCGCGGTAGAGCGCTGATGGAAAATGCGGAAGTGATCGCTACGTATGATCCTTCTGGCATACTGACTGAGATGAACATGCTCGAACGCAGGCGACATATCACGAGTATCGCGATCACAATGTGTACTGTGGCAGCATTGATGGTATGCCTGGTGATCGTATCACTCTTCCTTGAAGTGATGCTCACTATCCCCCTCAACTGGTTCATCGGCGCGCTCTTTATCCTGGCCACGCTATCTCTCGTCATCGGACTTAGTTATTTTTTACGTGAAGTGCATTTATCCTCCATTTCTGTCCGCATTAAAAGATAAGTAGAATGGCTCAGCGCCCGGGGCTGTTCAGTGAAAGATCATTACCTTCCATCAGTTTACCGAAACCCGGTAGGAACTAACTTTATCTTCACTTATTTCATCTATGCGTCAACTTGCTGCTATAATGTTCACCGACATGTCCGGTTATACTGCGCTTATGCAGCAAAACGAACAAGCAGCAAAAGACAAGCGTAGACGGCTGAAAGATGTCCTGGAAACTTCTGTCACTGCTCACCATGGAAAAATACTTGAATACGTCGGGGATGGGGCTTTAAGCATTTTTAACAGCGCTATTGATAGCGTCAATTGTGCTGTGGAAATACAACGAACATTACAGCAGGATCCTAAAGTAGATCTACGCATAGGTATTCATACAGGAGATATTTCGATAGAAGATGGTGCTATCTATGGTGATGGCGTCAACCTTGCCTCCAGGATTGAATCCCTTGCTGTTCCGGGTTCCATTTTTATTTCTGAAAAAGTGTTTGATGAAATAAAAAATCAGGAAAATCTTAAGGCACGTGAGATGGGTTATTTTGAATTCAAGAATGTACTCAAACCTGTACGCGTATTTGCTTTAGATAGCAGTGGGCTTGTTGTTCCGGCGCGTGATGCCCTAAAGGGAAAAACCAAACAGCCTACTAATCGGCTTGCTGTTCTACCTTTTGTCAACATGAGCACCGATCCTGAGAATGAATATTTCAGCGATGGTATCACTGAAGAATTATTGAATGCTATCACCAAAGTGGATGGACTCCAGGTGACTGCCAGGACATCGTCATTTGCGTTTAAAGGAAAGAATAAAGATATCCGTGAAATAGGTATACAACTCAATGTGGATAGAATACTGGAAGGTAGTGTGCGCAAATCGGGAAACCGTGTACGCATCACGGCGCAGCTCATCAATGCAGCCGATGGATATCATATCTGGAGTGAAAATTATGACCGGGATCTGACGGACATATTTGAAGTGCAGGATGAGATCAGCGGTATCATCGCCAATAAGCTTCGTGAGAATCTGACGGAGAAAGAGCATGATGAAACACGGGTGAAAGTACCCACACAAAATCTTGAGGCATATTCACTTTATCTGAAAGGCTTACATTTTTATAACAAGTTCACACCCGGTAGTGCTAAAAAAGCTATAGAATGTTTTGAATCAGCCATCGCGCTTGAACCTGATTATGCTAATGCTTATGCTATGGCTGCTGTAGGTTATACTTTCCTTGGTTCATCAGGGGAAATGCAACCCAATGAAGCTTTTGAAATCGTGCATACATACAGCGATAAAGCATTACAATTGGATAGTTCACTTTCCGTGGGATACGTGGCTAAAGGTTCAGCGTATTTACTTTATGATTGGAAATGGAAGGAGGCATATGAAGCATTGCAAAAAGCTATCGCACTCAATCCGGCTACTACTGATGCGCACCAGATGCTTTCTTATTATTATATGATCACAGGGCAACGGAAAGAAGCTGTTGACATTATGGAGAAAGCATTCCAGGTAGACCCGCTGTCTGTGATCGTCAATAAGTCTCTGACGGATGCTTATCTCAATGCCGGAAGAACTGATGATTCATTAAGGCAAGCTGAATTGTTATTAAACTTATATCCGCAGATGCCCGTAGCCATGGAGCTTAGAGGCTGGAGCATCGGTGTCAGAGGAAATTGGAAAGAGGCAGCGGAAATATTTGAAGATGTCCATCTTGCATGCAAGCATACACTAAGAGGTCTTTTTCCATTAGGATGTGCGTATGCTAACTCAGGACAAACCGATAAAGCATTGGAGTGTATTCGTAAGATTGAACAATGGCAGATTGAAGAACCGGGAATTGTACTTGACGCAGATTTAGCTATGATCTGGTTGTCATTAGGTGATAATGACAAAGGGTTTCAGTATTTATTCAAATGTGTTGAAAAAAGGATGGGACCTGTGGCTATGATTATGGAATTCCCGATGTTCAAAGTACCGCATGATGACCCCAGATATAAATTATTACGAGAGAAGCTGAACCTGATTGAATACCTTTAATCTACTTACCACACTAATAAAATTGTTGAGAAACGTGCCTAATTATTTCAACTTAATAACTAATTTCCTCATGAAGAAATCAATGTTCATTATTTTTCTAAGCATCGTCCTTGTATTTAACCGGCAAGAACTTATTGCTCAAACATGCGGTACCCGGCAATTAGACCCAAGAGTTGCCACATTCTTAAAGATGATTGGCTATCAAGACCTGACCATTGAACAACTTCGTCAAATATCTATAGAACAAATTAAGTTTGCAGGACCACCGCCAATACCTTATCCAAAAGAGGATGTAAAACGTATCAAAATAACTTCTGACAGCATACCGGTATTAATTTTTAATCCTTCCCATACACAAAACCTTCCTATTATAATCCATTACCATGGAGGTGGTTTTATTTCGCCTTTATTACCGGGATTAGAGCATTCACTTTGGCAGGATGCCTTAACATATGGAGCCATTGTTTTCGCTGTTGATTATCGGGTTGCACCTGAAAACAAATTTCCTGCTGCTGTAAACGACAGTTACAATGCCTTTAAATGGATAGCAGATCATGGAAGTGAATATGGCGGAGATACCAGCCGCATTGCATTGATGGGAATTAGTGCTGGTGCAAACTTAGTGGCTGTAGTCACTCAAAAAGCAAAAAAAGACGGTATCATTAAGAAAATAAAGCTTCAGATAATGAACGGGCTTCCTATTGATTGCAGCCCTCAGAATATGGAAACATCAGCTTCTTACCAGGAAAATGCCAATGGATATTTTCAAACAAAGGCAGCCTGCTATTTTGCCTTAGAAAATTATGCTCCGGGTCAGTACAACAATCCGGAAGTATCACCTATTCTGACGGCTGATTTGAAAGGCTTACCTCCGGCTGTAATTATTAATGCCGAGTTTGACCCACTTAGAGATGACGGCGTTTTATATGCAAATAAATTAAGACTAAATGGCGTAAAGGTTTGGGACAAATGTTTTGCAGGTCAAATTCATATGTTATTAGGTTTGCCACCAGATGCTGCAGAGATAAAGGAATATGAAACAATTGTAAAAACTGCAATGAAAGAAAGTTTTCGTCAATAACTTGTGTGATTATGAAACTTTGCCCTTAACACTAAGTTCAACGTTGGCTGATAGTTTTGTACTACAAAAAGACCAAGACAGCTGCAACAAGAACTACAAATCCGACATAAATATGAATGACACCTGGACCGAAAGATGGGATGAAAGATATCGAAATGATGAGTTTGCTTATGGTGAACAACCTAATAATTATTTGAAAGAACAATTAGCGAATATAGATGTCGGGACAATACTTTTTCCGGCAGAAGGAGAGGGGCGTAATGCTGTTTTTGCAGCTAAACTAGGCTGGACTGTTTCAGCATTTGATATTAGCATGGAAGGAAAAAATAAAGCTCTTCGACTTGCTGCAGCTAACCATGTGACGATTGACTACCAGGTCGGCGAATTGCAGACGCTGGATTATCAGCCCGGACAATTTGACGCGATTGCTTTGATTTACGCACACTTTCCGGCTGACATCAAATCACTTTACCACAGAACACTTGATCACTATTTGCGAAAAGGCGGATTAATTATTTTTGAAGCCTTTAGTAAAAGACACCTTGATAATATCGCTAAGAACGAAAAAGTAGGCGGGCCAAAAGACATTGAAATGTTATTCTCCATGGATGAAATAAAATCTGACTTTACGAATTATGAAGTAATAGAACTAGCCGAAGAGGAAATCGAATTGAACGAAGGATTATATCATAACGGAGTAGGTTCAGTGATAAGATTTACCGGACGAAAAAAATAAATTGAACTAACATTTCAAAGGATGTATTATTTTCTCACTTGCTCATTATTGTTAATTTCGATCACGATGTTGGCACAAGAAAACCAGCCCACCACAGATTGGGGTAACCTGAATAAATATGCAGATGCAAATAAAAATCTAAAGTCACCAATGCCATCAGAAAAACGAATTGTTTTCATGGGTAACTCGATCACCGAATCCTGGCTATCCATCGATGAATCTTTTTTTGCCAATAAACCTTATATCAATCGTGGCATCGGTGGTCAGACGACTCCTCAGATGTTGATTCGGTTTCGTCAGGATGTCATAGATCTCAATCCGGCTGTTGTCGTCATCCTGGCAGGCATCAATGATATCGCGGAAAACACAGGACATATCACTCAGGAACAAACATTTGGAAATATTGTCTCCATGGCAGAGCTGGCTAAAGAGAATAACATCAGGGTAGTATTGTGTTCGGTACTGCCGGCGTTTGATTTTCCCTGGCGGCCAGGTCTTGAACCTGCAGAGAAAATAGTAAAACTAAATGCGATGATCAAAGCCTATTGTATGAAAGAAAGGATCGTCTATGTAGACTATTATTCAAACATGGTTGATGAACGAAAGGGATTAGACAAGCGATATACTGAAGACGGAGTCCATCCGACGTTGGCAGGATATAAAATAATGGAACCTTTGGTTGAGGAGGGGATCCTGAAAGCGCTTCGGGGCTAAAGCCCCAAGTTTTTTCTTCTGCTTCACCCCTGGCCTAAAGGCCAGGACAATTAAATTATTCAATTTATCCCTAGTTTAAAAGCCAGGGCAATTGAATCATGAGCAGCCTGAGAATATCGGGCCGTTTACTTGAAGTAAGCCGTCGTAAAAAAGATGAAGTGATGGAAGTATTAAAAAATATGTCCATCAAATGATAGTATGTGACGATAATTGTAATTTACGTTCAATGTACATCATTCAATTCCTTTTGAAATGAACACCGCACAGCGATCGGGGCTATGCATACTATTTCTTTTTTGTGTATTGCTGTTGCGTACACAAGCTCAGGTTTGGTTACCCATTAGCGGACTACCTTCTGCTGTCGGATTAAAAACTGTGAAATTTATTGATATCTCCACAGGTTGGGCTGCCGGTGAAAACGGGACGATCCTGAAAACAACAAACAACGGCGTAAACTGGTCATTACAATCTTCCGGCATCACAAGCACCATACGAAGTATTTTCTTTTTAGATGCCTCCAATGGGTGGGCGTGCGGCGATGAAGGAACTATTATTGTAACCACAGATGGAGGTACCACATGGTTGCCTCAAACATCTCCTTATGGGACGCAATATAATACCATCCGTTTTGTGAATACAACTACAGGATGGGTTGTAGGTGCAGGCAGTGTATTACTAAAAACAGTTAATGGCGGAACCAATTGGATACAGCAACAAAATCAAGGCTCATCAATGTGGGGCCTGGATATGCAAAGCACTACTTCGGGTTGGGTGTGTGGTGGATTTAATAATACCTTCGGTAGCCCTTCACTTCTTAAGACAACAAATGGTTCAAGTTGGATATATCAAACCAATTCCGGCGTAACCAACTTTCTCTCTTTTAATGATATTCGTTTTTCAGATGCGAACAATGGATGGGTTGTAGGCGGCAACGGCGTGATCAGACATACAGCAGATGCAGGAGCTACAATGTGGACACAACAAAACAGTGGTACTCAATTCGAATTATTAGGTGTTGATTTTCTCAATGCATCTGTTGGATATGCATGCGGAAGAGAAGGAGTCATCATCACTACGAGCAACGGCGGTACAAGTTGGGCAGCACAAAGTTCATCGATTACGACAGGTACATTGTGGGAGATTGATATGGTCAATGATACCACCGGCTTTGCTGTAGGTGATATAGGAATACTAAAATATCATGTTTATACACCTCCTCAACCGATAGTACTATTACAGCCAAATGTGGGAGGAGATATTTTTCAAATCTCTACCAAACGATTTATTATCTGGCAGACACAAGCCGGCATCAACAATGTAAAACTTGAGTATAGTACGACTGGAAATACAGGTCCGTGGACAACCATCACACCTTCTACACCCGCTGCAGCGGGAAGCTATTCGTGGATGATTCCAAATACACCTTCGCTGAATTGTTATATAAGAATTTCAAATACGACGAATAGCAATGTACTCGATATCAGCGATGCCCCATTTTATATACAGAATACTCCTTATGGCGTGGATTATTCAGTTTTGACATCAGCCACAGTGATGACCAATCCCGCGCAAATAACTGTTTCCTGGGTGAACGATGCGAATGCTCTTGCATATTCAATAGATAAAAAATTGCCTGCCGATACGAGTTGGACAAATCTTGCGACACTATCGGGTACAACGAACAGTTATGCAGATAATACTGTGTCTGCCGGATTCATTTATGAATACCGTGTTGTAAAAACAACACCGTTGGTTACCGGCTATGGATATGTATATTCCGGAATTAATATTCCGGCGCCTGATACGAGAGGGACGCTATTGTTGGCGGTGGATACTAATTTTGTCATTCCTCTGCAGACTGAAATAAATCAATTGAAGAGTGATCTCATTGGTGATGGATGGAAAGTGATTCAACACAATTTTGCATCTACTTCAAAAGATACAACTATAAAAAATTGGTTGATCAGTCAATACAATCTGCCCGGAGCAAATGTAAAATCACTTCTACTCATAGGTCATTTTGCTATTCCTTATTCCGGCAATTTTGCACCTGATGGACATGCTGAACGGATCGGAGCTCAACCGGCAGATGTGTACTATGCAGATATTGATGGTTCCTGGACGGATAATACAGTGGCCACCAATAACACCGGCAATATATATACGCCCAATGTTCCCAACGATGGTAACTGGGATCAAAGTGTCATCCCTTCATCGGCGGAGTTAGAGGTAGGACGTATTGATATGCATAGTATGACAGGCTTTGCCTTGAGTGAAGTGGATTTAATAAAACAATATTTAAATAAAAATCACGCTTACCGGCATAAGATAATTAACCCTGCCAGAAGGGCTCTGCTGAATTCACATCTTGATAATAGTTTGCCTTCCACATCAGCAGTGGCCTGGCGAAGTTTTGCACCAATGTTGGGCAGCACCAATATTGCTGCAATCAATACCAATGGATGCGCAGGAAATAATACCTGCAATGTGTTTATGGATTCATTGCAAACCCATTCTTATCTGTGGACGTATATGGCCGGAGGAGGGAGCGATACAAGTTGCGCCAGTCCTGTATTTACGAGTTCTAAATGTATCAGCACGAACATCAATACTGTCTTCATGCAATTGTATGGAAGTTATTTTGTGGAATGGGCGAAAGGAGGTGTCCCTATGACAACCAATCATCTATTGAGAGCACCTCTTGCAAATGCGGGAATGCCGCTGACGACATGCTGGACCGGAGGAAGTCCGCGTTGGTATTTCCATCAAATGGGCCTGGGCGAAAGTATTGGTTATTCAACATTACAGAGTCAGAACAATAAGGGAATTTATGATCCCGGCAATAATCAATTATTGGGTGGTGTGCATATGGCGTTAATGGGGGACCCTTCATTACGTTTGCATATGGTTTATCCTGTGACAAATCTTAAGGCAACACAGACTGAAACGAGCATACAATTAAACTGGACAGCATCTATTGAAAACAATATTCTTGGATACAATTTGTATCGTGCAGATACCATGGTCGGAAATTTTATCAGGCTGAATTCTTCTATCATAGCAGCCACACAATACATCGATAGTTTTCCATCTTTATTGACTAATAATGTCTATATGGTCAGGGCTTTAAAATCAGAAACAACACCTTCCGGGAGTTATCAGAATATGAGTGAAGGAATATTTATCACCAAACCTGTCGTGACTACATTTACCTTTTCCGGTAACGGAGCGTGGAGCTCATCAGATAACTGGATAAATAGCCTTAAACCTCCTTCAACATTGCCCATAGGATTTACAATACTTATTGATCCCGTGGCCGGTGGGGAATGTGTTTTGGATAGCACGCAACATATTTCAACGGGTGCACATTTCAGTATTGCGCCCGGAAAAAATTTCAGAATAGCAGACGGATTATTTTTGCATTAAATGTGTATTCATCCATAAATCCGTTACATCCAGGTTTGTCTTGAAACCCCTTGTCAATAAAAAATATCGCTTAGAAAAATTTCCCGGCAAAGGAGGCTGGACCTTTGCCCGTGTACCTGAGATACCACAGGACAGAAAAGCTTATTTTGGATGGGTTAAAGTAAAAGGGACTATCGATG